>JAFYNU010000308.1 GCA_017547975.1 Clostridia bacterium | reverse complement strand
GATCAGGCCGAAGCCCTGACCAAGACCTTTCCCACCCCCTTCCACATCTATGACGAAGCCGGCATCCGCAAAAACGTACGCCGACTGAAGGCTGCCTTTGCCTGGAACGAGGGCTTTAAGGAATATTTTGCCGTCAAAGCCACTCCCACCCCCGGCGTCATGAAGATCCTCATTGAAGAGGGGTGCGGCCTGGACTGCTCCTCCTACACCGAGCTGATGCTGGCCGAAATGTGCGGCGTCACCGGCCAGAACATCATGTTCTCCTCCAACGAGACCCCGGCGGAGGAATTCAAGAAGGCCCACGAGCTGGGCGCCATCATCAACCTGGACGACCTGACCCACGTGGATTTTCTGCAGGAGGTTTGCGGCGAAACCCCCGAAACCATCTGCATGCGCTTCAACCCCGGCGGATACTTCACCCTCAGCAACAACATCATGGACAACCCCGGGGATGCCAAATACGGCATGACCCGCGTTCAGCTTTCCCAGGCCATCAAGACCCTGGCCTCCCGGGGTGCCAAGCGCTTTGGGGTCCACGCCTTCCTGGCTTCCAACACCAACGTGGACGACTACTATCCCCGTCTCAGCCGTACCCTCTTCAAGGCGGCGGCTCAGCTGGCGGAGGAAAGCGGTCTGGAACTGGCCTTCGTCAACCTCTCCGGCGGTATCGGCATTCCCTACTACCCCGAAGAAGACGAGGTGGATATCTTCAAGGTAGGCAACGGTGTCCGGGAAGCCTTTGAAAACATCCTGGTGCCCGCCGGCCACAAGAAGTGCGCCATCTACACCGAGCTTGGCCGTTACATGCTGGCCCCCTACGGTGCCCTCCTGACCCGTGCCATCCACGAAAAGCACATTCACAAGGAATACATCGGTGTTGACGCCTGCGCCGCCAACCTGATGCGTCCCGCCATGTACGGTGCCTACCACCACATCACCGTCCTTGGCAAGGAGGATGCTCCTCTCACCAACCGGTACGACGTGGTTGGCTCCCTCTGCGAAAACAACGACAAGTTTGCCGTGGACCGTATGCTCCCCGAAATCGAAAAGGGTGACCTGCTCTACATCCACGACACCGGTGCTCACGGTTTCTCCATGGGCTACAACTACAACGGTCGTCTCCGCTCCGCCGAAATCCTCCTGAAGGAAGACGGAAGTGCCGAAATGATCCGCCGGGCCGAAACCCCAGAGGATTACTTCGCCACCCTGAAGTTCTAAGAATATAGCAAAAAGGCCAGAACCGGTATGGTTCTGGCCTTTTTTGTGGGTTTTATTAGAGATATCCTATTTTCTCAAAATAGTTCCGGTATCGCGCCTTTTGTATGTCGATCATTTCCCCGGAATTGACGAAGCCAATGAATTCCGCCTCGGAGAGCCATTTATAGGAAATCGTTTCCCCTTCCTGGAGAGTGACGGCGGATTTGTCGCAATCGGTGGTGCACAGGAAAGCGTGGTATATGGTGTCACTTGAAAGGTAGCGGCCGATTTCCAGGAAGGAATCGGCGGAGATTCCGGTTTCCTCCAAAAGCTTCCGCTTGGCGCAGATCCATTTGCCCTCCCCCTTCAGGGCGGAGCCCCCGGCGGTGGCTTCGTAGAATCCGCCGTAATTGGGTTTACGGAAATCCCGTTGCATCAAAAGGTAATCCCCGTCGATGTGGCGCACCAAAATCTCGCACACCAGGTGGTAGAGCCCGGTGGGAATGGGTTCCCCGCGAATCAATTCACCCCCGGCAAGGGTGCCGTCAGATAGGTAAGCGTCCCAAAGTTCCATGTGGTTCACAAATCTCCCTTTAACCGGGTCTGGGAACGGATGGAGTCAAACCCTTCGGGATAGCGCTTTTTCAGCTTTTCGATGTTGGCCTCTAAAATATCCTCCAGGGGGATTTCCAGGGCGGTGGCGGCTTCTGCCAGGTACCAGGCAATGTCCCCAAGCTCCTTTGCCAGGTGTTCCCTGTCCAGTTCATGCCCCTGGGCTAACCATTTTTTCACAATATCAATGGCTTCCCCTGCCTCGCCGCATAACCCCATGACGCTGTTGATCAAAACGTCCTTCCGGGAAAGCTCGGGATTCAGGGTGGTCATGGCAAGGGTTTGGTATTCGTTGATGGTCATGGCGTGCTCTCCTTTGCGGTGTTGATAGAGGCGATGAGGATTTTCTTTACCTCGATGCATTTATCAAGAATAGTCTTATTGCTGTAATAGCCACTTTCAATAAGCAATTCTAACCAATATTCGCTTTCCGAACATTCCTTCAGCGCAATCTGCAGTTTGGCTATAAAATCCGCTTTCCCGTGGGCATAGAAAGCTTCCCTAATGTTTGCTCCAACACTTGTACTTGAACGCAGAAACTGACTGATTAATGCACCTTCACATTTTGCTGCTCTTAATTCTTTACATATGCGTATTGCATCAAGGGCAAAAGCTTTCGACTTTATGATCAAAGGACTATCTGTCATAACTTCCACCTCACGAAAAGGATGTTT
>JAFYNU010000307.1 GCA_017547975.1 Clostridia bacterium | reverse complement strand
GTCCCAAAAGCTTACCGCAGCTTTCGGCAAGATCGGTCTTACCCACACCGGAGGGGCCGGTAAACAGGACGGTTGCCAGCGGCGTCTTCCGCTCTGGATGCATGGAGGAGAACATTTCGCATTCGAAAATGGTCTGCACCATTTCCTCCACCGCATGACGCTGGCCCCGGATCTTGGCAAGAAGGCCCTCCTTCAACGCCTTGATTCGGTTTGCCTGACGGAGAAGGGGACTTCCGCTCTCTTCTTCCTTCTTTTCGGTCCCCTTTTCTCCATTTACCTTTTCCATGGCCTTGAGAACCTCATCTGAAAAGCCAGCCGGGTCGGGTATCAGGAGCGGAGGAGCAGAAGGGGGGACAGGTTCGTCGGCTTTTTCCCCAAAGCCATTCAGGAACTCCTGAAGACCCGATATGGAGGAATCCTTGCCCAGTTTTTCAATCCAGGCTTCCACTTCCTGGGGTTTGGCTTCCCCCGAAAGGAAGATGATGCCCCGGCGCTCCCGTTCATCGGTGAAGGTTTTGGCCAGGTGGGAGCGAAGGTTATCCTTCATTCCCCGACCGCCATCGTCGCAAATCACAAAGTATTCCCGGTGATAGACGCCGCTTTTGATTTCCACCACCGAGCCCCTGAAACCAGGAGCATCCATGGCTTTCCGGATATCATCCCACAGGTCGACGCCCTTTCTGGCCTTGTAGGCATCCAAAAGTTCTGTTTTCCGAATCAATATGGTTAATTTTGCAACACTCATGGATTCTTCCATCCTTATCGATCAGTCTAAAAAAAGCCCATCACCAGGGTGATGGGCCGGATTGGTTAATTTGCTTATGCGTAGAGAGCCTTCATGATGACCGGCTTGCCCTTGTCGCAGATATCTACCATGCGAACCAGCAGTTCCATGGCTTCGGCAGCGGCATTTTCCTTGGCCAGGATCGCATCGTCATGCAGGAGGATGTCGCGATCGTCGTCGATGTAGTAGGTGACCCACTTGAACTTGGCATTGAGTTCATTGCAGGCAATCAGAGCCTGAACCATCTTGTCTTCGCTTACGTTTTCGTAAACCATGTAGAGGGACAGGTATTCACCATCGTCACCGGTGAAGAAGCACTTCACTTCCCGGCCGCTATAGGGGAAGCCGATAACAGCCTTTTCGCTGTCATCTGCGTATACGTGATAGTTGTAATCTTTGGAAGCCAGATAAGCTTCAAATCTCTTGGCACAAACCTTCATTGATATGTTCCTCCCAAACTTTTGATGGAGTAATGATACCACACCGGACCAAATCTGTCAATCCCCTTTGTTTTTTCGCCCAATTCTTTCTTTTTCGTGATATTGCTACATTTTTATCACTCTACTATTCTGCATTTCTACATCCAGAAAGAGATTGCCTCTTGTTTCCTGTCGAATTTTATGGTAAAATAAGCCAATCAAAAGGGCTATATGAAGAATACAGGAGATGCTTTTTGCGACCGAAGGAGTAACGCTCTCAGGTGTCTTTGGACGGGAACTGTATTTGGATAGCACTCCGGAGAAGTCCTTCTATTCAAGGATGCCGAAGGTGCAAGGCGGATGTCCCCCGGGCAGCGCCAATCTCTCAGGCAAAAGGACGGAGATCATAGTAATGACAGGCCATGTTATGGCTGTTTTTTGCTTTTCTCTCACGGAGTTAAACCTTTTCGGTTTAGCTCTTTTTATTTTTATTTTATTTCAGAAAGGAAGAACATCCATGTTCCAATCCATCCTCCAGGCCATCACCGATTTTAACGACCTCCTCAACGGCATCGTTTGGGGCTGGCCCATGATCATCCTGATCCTCGGCACCGGTGTTTGGATGACCATCCGTACCAAGGCCATGCAGATTCGCAAGCTCGGCGAATCCATGAACACTACCATCATCCCCACCATCAAGGCCATCGGCAAACCTCACGCGGAAGATACCGATGCAAAGTCGGTTTCCCAGTTCGAAGCCTTCTCCGCAGCCATCTCCGGCACGGTCGGTACCGGCAACATCATCGGCGTCGTTTCCGCCATCCTCACCGGCGGTCCCGGTGCCGTGTTCTGGATGTGGACTTCCGCCTTCTTCGGCATGATCACCAACTACTCCGAAAACGTTCTTGGTCTTTACTACCGCAAAAAGGACAAGGACGGCAACTTCTCCGGCGGCGCCTTCTACTACATTGCCAACGGTCTGAAGTGCAAGTGGCTGGCCGCCCTGGCCGCTATCTTCTGCCTGATGGCCGCCCTGGGTATGAGCGGCGTGCAGACCAATAAAATTTCCGGAGCTCTCTCCTCCTCCTTTGGTTCTGACACCTTCCTGGTAAAGCTGCTTATCGGGGTTATCGTTGCCCTTCTTACCGCTGTCATCATCATCGGTGGTATCAAGCGCATCGGTAAGGTTGCCAGCATGCTGGTTCCCTTCATGTCGCTTCTCTTCATCGTCCTTGCCCTCATCGCCATTGTTATGAATGCTTCCGCCATCCCCGCGGCCTTCTCCATGATCTTCACCAACATCTTCGGCTTCAAGGCCATGGCCGGCGGCTTCGGCGGCTATGTCTTCGCTCAGGTTATCAAGAAGGGTATGGCCCGCGGCGTCTTCTCCAACGAAGCCGGTCTCGGTTCCTCCGTCGTAGCACACTCCGCCTCCGAAACCCGCGAACCTGTCAAGCAGGGTCTGTGGGGCATCTTCGAAGTATTCTTCGATACCTTCATCATTTGTACCCTGACTGCCCTCCTGTTCCTCACCACCAACATCAAGTCGGGTGTTATTGAAACCCTTTCCGATGCCTCCTCCGACTCGGCTATGGCGCTTTCCGCCTTCTCTGACAATTTCGGTCTTTTCGGCACCATTTGCTTCGCCACTATTCTTCCCCTGTTCGCCTTCACCACCATTCAGGCCTGGTCCTACTATGGCGAAAAGGCCGCCGAATTCCTCTTCCTCAAGTTTGGTGACAAGGCAGCCAAACAAGCCGTTCTGGCATTCAAGATCATCTACGTTGTCATGATCGTTGCCGCGGCTGTCATCGAAAGCGATCTGATTTGGAACATTTCGGATACCTGCAACGGTCTGATGGCCGTCCCCAACCTCATCGCCGTGGTTCTCCTTTCCGGCCAGGTCGTTGCCATCACCAAGAACTTCTACGCCCGCAAGAAGGGCGCCAAGGTGGAACCCATGCTTTCCGCCTACTCCGAGCTGAACGAAGAGTTCAAGCATCACAAGGACGTTATTTGATTTCTTCCAACCGCAAAACGGCTGTGCCACCCGGGTACAGCCGTTTTTTCATAACTCGATATATTTTTGCAGGGGGACTCCCAGATACTTCATAATGCGGAGCTCGTCCCGGGCATCGTAAAGGGCATTGTGGGTTTCATGGTAGCCCGGCTCCCCTGCAAGCAGGCGGAGCATGGGTTCCACACCATAGTTGCGCTTCATCCGTCCGGTTTTGTAGCACTCTGCCCAGGCTGGGATTTTGGGATTGAATTGCCGATACGCCGCCACCCGCATGATATCATACCAGCGGAATCCCGAAAGTTCCG
>JAFYNU010000022.1 GCA_017547975.1 Clostridia bacterium | reverse complement strand
TGATGAGGATATTCAAATCGTTGAAGATCTGATCAATAACCGTCCCAGGAAGTGTCTTGGCTGGAAAACTCCAGTTGAAATTTTGGCTGATTCTGTTGCACTTGATTGACATTCTGCCGCTTTGTAATTTCCTGCCGTAGATGGGGTCTGTACAATTCCCATTTCCCGGTCCGCCAGCAGCACGGGGCGGACCGATGTGGGCATCGGCCCCTACTATGTAATGCCATGTCTTCTCCGTAGGGATGACCATTGGTCATCCGGAACCTTTCGGCATGCACATACCCGGTAGGTCTTCGCACCGTAGGGGCGACCTGCGGTCGCCCGTGTTGGCAGGTTCGGCGGGCGATCACAGATCGCCCCTACTTTCCATTTTCCACTTTCAACTTACACCCACACGGTGCAAAATAAAAAGGCGACTCCGAAGAGCCGCCCTTCCGACATTGCCAATTTTCAATTGTCCATTGTCCATTATTGATCGCGTCTGATTTTCACCACACAACCGGTATTGCGGGGCAGGGTGACCGTGAAACCGGTGTCGGAAGCGGTCATCTTGCCGCCCTTGTAGTCGTAAAACGCTTCGGCCTGCCAGCCGTCCAGGGTAACGCAGGCGGTACTTTCCGCCGGAGCGTAGTTAATCAGGCACAGAAGCCGGGTATTTTCATCCACAATATGCTCGGTGACCGCCAGGTCGGCCCTGTCGCTTCTTGCCGCCTTGTTTGCAGAGGGAAGCTTCATGGCATCGTAGAAGGCCCAAAGGGGCTGGCTGACAGCCATACCCGGCTTGGTGGCGGCCATCAGCTCCAGGGGGTAGGCGGCGAACCAGATCTGCCCCTTGCCATAGGCAAAGCGGCTGAAGGCAGGGTTGTCATCGCTGTCGTATGCCAACACCTCCGCCCCGGCCAGGTCGTAGAGATAGCGGAAATCGTTCCACAGACCGTCGACCTTGCTCCGGTCCATCTCCACCGAAACGGGATGCACCCGGCGTTCCCGGGTTTTAACCCGCAGACCGGTGATTTCGGCGAAGGGGGAAAGCAGGGAGTCGTTCAGGGAGAGGTAGAGGGTGGCTCCCTCCTCCACCCGGCGGAGGAGTTCCCGGAGCACGTGCCGATGGATGGAGAGGTTCCCGGTGAGGGAGGGCAACAGGTAGCTCTTTGCCTCCGGAATCTCGTCCTCGCACCAGGCGTAGGTCAGATCCACCCCGGCCTGCTTTGCCAGGATGAAGGCGCCGTAGGCGGCGGCCCAGCGATCCTGCTCGTGGGTCAGGATGCAGACCCCGTCGGTGATGCGGGGAGGCAGGGTTTCGTATGCAAAATCGTCCACAAATTGGGTAAAAGCGGTCATTTCATGCACCACCGGCTTGGGGGACCCGTCCACCCGGAAGAGGCCCAGCTCCCGCTCCACGGCGCACCAGTCGTAGGGGGTGTGGGAAAGGTGGCTCTGTTCGTTGGCACACCACCACACGTAACCCCGCAGGTCGTGGGCCCAGGCGGAGAACATGGCGGCCCGGACGAAGTCGGCGGCAATCCCCTCGTCGGCAATCATGGGGCCCAGGGTACCCGCCTCCTCAATGAAGCAGGGCACACCCCCCAGGCCGGCGTACATCACCGATTCGGAGGTGCTGTGGAGGATGGTTTTCATGGTGTTGATGGGGTCGGTGTCGCAGTGGGGGGTAAAAATGGGGTAGGGATGGGTGCAGAGAATATCCAGTATTTCCCCCTGGTCCTGGGGACGCCAGGTTCCCTCGGGGTCCAGGCTGTGCATACCCGAAACCACCGGATGGGCGGAATCCTCCACCTTGATGGCGTTTGTGATCATGTCCGCCCAACGGTATGCCTCGTCGGCAGTTGCGGAGCCCATGCAGTTGCATTCGTTGCCCAGGTCCCAGGCGGCGATGGCGGGCTTGGTTTTGAAACGGCGCACCATGTAGCGCACGAACTTTACCTGCCACTTGTTCACCATGGGGTCGGTGAGCAGGGGACGTCCCGCAAAGGCCTCCGGCATGTACATCCGGCCGCTCATCCAGCCGGTGACCAAACCCACCACAAGCTTCAGGCCGTATTCCTCCGCCTTGTCGCAGAACCAGTCGAACCGGTCGGCCATGAGAATATCCACCCCGGCCCGGCCTGCCTCGGTGTGGGGCAGGGGATCCTCCCCAAGGCGCAGTTCCTTTTCCCCTCCGCCCCCGGTGTAGTGCATTTTCAGGGGTTGGAAGTCGCTCCACAGGGGGAACATACGAAGCACCCGGATATTGGCCTTTTGCAGGCGGTCAAAATCGGCCTCCACCGCTTCGGGGGACCAGTCGTGCCACATGTTAGTGCCCGCATGGGACGCCCAATAGTTGCACCCGGTGAAAAATTTGCCCGATTCAAAGAGTTTTTGGTTTTGTTTCATGGTAATTCCTCCCGTGCTTTTCGTTTTGCTTGAGTATAACACAAATTCCCCCAATTGACAATAAACAAATACCGATTGCTTTCCCCCCTTTTTTCCGCAGACAAAAAACACTAACTTTTTGTTCCGCTTTTTGACCCTTGACGGGGGAGCGCCCATGGATGGTATGATGGAAGAAAAAGCACCTGATCAATCCAAAACAAACGCAATAGGCAGGAAAAGGGCCGCCCTTTTGGGGCGGCCCTCCGTCTTTTCCGGACAAATCGTCAGTTATTTTCTTCCTTCATCTTTTCCAGCTGCTGGCGGTTCCATTCCTCCCGCTTGCGGCTCTCTTCTTCCCACAAGCCCCGGATCCGGTCGTAAACTTCGGGACCGTATTCGGGGGTGCCGTCTTTGCTGGTGGGCAGGAGCATATCCCCCGCTACCTTGGGATCGGTGCAGGCGGTATCGTTTCGCCAGAGCTCCCGGACCGCCTTATCCCGCAGGTTGGGAATTTCCATGGGGATGCCCCCCTTCAGGATGGAGCGGTAGGCAAACATACCCGGCAGGAACATATCCATGGCTTCGTACACGTCGATGGTGTCAGCCTCCGGGTTGCCAAGGATCTTTTCGGCAAAATTGTACATGGTGTAGAAGTCGGAATTGCCGTGGCCAAAGGACTTACTCTGTTCGTCCTGGGCCCGGGTGGGTTCGTAATTTTCAAATTTTTCCTGGTAATCCCCGGAATTTTCGTCCGCCCGGACGTAGATGCGGGCAATGTGACCGGCATCAGCGTCTTCTCTGGCACATTCCATGCGGCCCTTGCTGCCGTAAACCGAGTACCAGATGGAGTTTTCGTAAAGACCCCCATGGATGCTCTTGACAATGCCGCCATTTTCCAGGGTCACCATTTCAATGCCGAAGGAACCGGATTTGGAGCCCATGCGGGCCTTGCGAACCTTATCGGCTCCCTCAAAGCCCACCACAGATACCGGGCGCAGGCCGGTGATGTGGATGATGGGACCCAGGGAGTGGGTGCAGTAGAAGGTGGAGTACATATTGTTGCGCCAATGGTCGGGTTCCCCATAGGTGATGCCGGGCCAGATGGATTCGCAATTGTGGACGTATTCTCCTTCCCCATACTCGAATTCGCCGATCTTGCCTTCCTTGTAAAGGCGGCGCATTTCATAGGGAGCGGGCATGTAGCAGTAGTTTTCGCCGTAGGCGTAGATCATGCCGGTTTCTTCCACCGTTTCGATCAATTCCACCGCTTCCTTCATGGTCTGCACCGGCAGTACCTCGGAGAAAACGTGCTTGCCAAGCTTCATGGCCTTGATGGCAAAGGGGGCGTGCTCGTTGGCGTAGTTGGCCAGCACCACCGCATCCATATCGTGCTGAATGAATTCGTCAAAGTTGGTGTAGAATGCAATATCCAGCCCCATGGTATTCACTTTCTGGGCCTCCAGGGCTTCGGGAAGCTTGTCGCAAATGGCCACCACTTCTGCATTTTGAGCTTCCTTGCAATAGTTGATCATGCTGCCGCCCCGATAGGCGCCCATGACACCGATGCGTACCTTTTTCATGCTGTTTTCCTCCAAATTCTATCAATATCCCACGCTGGGGGTGATTGCAATGCCGTCCTGCCGGTAGCAGGCGGAAAATTCGGTGAAGGGGTAGGGTCCCTCCTCATGGAAGCCCTGCCAGGCCACCACCCGGTTTTCTTCGGGAATCACCAGGAGCATCTGCCCCCGCATGCCCCCCTTGCCGTAGGCTTTGCCGATGCCCACTTGATGAAGCTCGTAGCCCCGGGTCAGAACCATATCCACCCATTCCTCCGAAAGGTAGCGTCTGCCCCGGTAACAGCCCTTGTTCAGGTAGATGGCCCCAAGCTTCGTCATGTCCTCCGCCCGGATATACAAGCCGGTGGCCCCCATGGGGTGACCCAGGGGGCATTTGCTCCAGGCCGCCTCCCGGTAACCCAGGGGGAAGAAAAGGTGCTTCCAAAGGAAGTTATCAATGGGCATCCCCGCCCGCACCTCCACCGCCCGGGCCAGGATGTAAAAGGCGGCGTCGGTGTAGCAGCCCTCCTTCCCGTCCCCCGGCAGGAGGGGATAGGTCAGGGTGTAGGCGAGGTAGTCCTCCCCAAATTCATTGGCATCCAGGCTATCAATATCCAGAAAGCCCCCGGGCAGCCGCACCCGATGGGTCAAAAGCATGTCAATGGTGGTTTCATGCCAGAAGGGATGGGTATCTTCGGGACACAGATCCCCCAAAACGTCGGTGATGATCTCCTCCGGGGCGATCTTGCCCATATCGTAAAGCATTCCCACGGCGGTGACCACGTAGGCCTTTGCCACCGAGTAAAGATCCTGGCAGGGGTTGGTCTTTTGAAATTCCAGAACCTCCGGTTCTCCCTCCCCGATCAATTCGGCCACCCGGAACACGTTAGCACCGGTTTCAGCAACCACCCGTCCAAAGGCAGACAAAAATTCGCTCATACCCATTCCTCACTTTCGATTCTATATGTGCAGTATAGCACAAATTGACACAATTGACAATTGTAAAAAAACAGGGGCGGGTTTTCCTACCCGGTCTCCCCTACCGTGGAACATTTTGGGTTTCCCACCGCAGGAGGCAGGTCCCATACAAATCCCATTTCCTTGCCCAATTTTTCATCTTGCAACCCTTGGGATTTCGTATTATAATAAAACAAAAAACCGAAAGGAAGTCTCACTATGGCCACCAAATCGGAAATTGTAGAATCTGCCTTCCGCCTGGGAACCGGGCGCTACATCCAGGAGGACGGCGCCGCCGGCCGTCTGGGGGAAGAACTGGCCCTGCTTGGCTGTAGCCATCCCTACATCATCCACGGAAAAACCGCCCTGTCGGTTGCCGGTGAAAAAATCGCAAAATCCCTGTCTGACGCTGGGATGGAAGCCTTTTATCACGAATACACCGCCTTCTGTAACCCCGCCCGGGCGGCAGAAATTGTCGAAAGCGACGTCTTTGCCGCCTGTGACTCGGTGGTGGCCGTTGGCGGAGGCAACGCCTGCGACCTTTCCAAGCTGGTGGCCGCCATGTCGGGGAAGCCGGTGGTAACCATTCCCACCTCCAGCGCCACCTGCGCCGCCTACACCCCCCTGAGCGTTTGCTACAACGACCAAAACCAAACCATCGGCACCATCCACCACGTCCGGGAGGTAAATTGCGTCCTGGCGGACATGGAAATCCTCTGCCGCCAGCCCGCCCGTCTGCTCCTTTCCGGGGTGTACGATTCCTTAGCCAAGCTCATCGAGATCAAACAGCGTCTTTTGGATAAGCCGGAGGATGAAATCGACATCGGCCTGCGTTCCTCCTACGTCTTGAGCGAATTTCTTTACGACCGGCTTCTGGAAAACCTGCCCCACGCGGTGGAGGGGTTGAAGCTTGGCCGTAACGACAAAATCATTTACGACACGGTGTATCTGCTCATCGCCCTCACCGGGGTGATCAGCAGTCTGGCCCGGGGCAGTAACCAGAGCGCCATCGCCCACAAGGTCTACGAAACCACCCGTACCCTCTTCCCCGCTGAGGCCTACGATTACCTTCACGGAGAGCTGGTGGGCATCGGCCTGATTCCCCAGCTGATTTTCAACGGGGAGGCCGAAAAGGCCGCCGCCTTCAAGGCCCAGATGCAATCCCTCGGTATGCCCACCACCCTGTCGGAGGTCGGCATCCCCGCCACCCCCGAAACCCAAAAGGCCTACACCGACCTGATCGAGGGGAGCAACGCCATGGACGGCACCACCCAGGAAGAGATCGCCCTTTTGCGGCGGGCCTTCTCCGAAATCTGCCAGTAAAACGCAGGGGCTGGGTCTACCGGCCCGAAAAAGGGCCGTCGAGGACGCCTGTCCCTACAACCGCACCCAGGTCATGATACACGTACCCGGCAGATTTTTGCTCTGTAGGGAGGCGCATTGCGCATCCGTAAATCCGCCTGTCGCACCTACTCCCCTCTGCCGCACCATCCCCCTTGGCTCTC
>JAFYNU010000306.1 GCA_017547975.1 Clostridia bacterium | reverse complement strand
GCATGACAATCCCTCCGTCACGGCTTACGCCGTGCCACCTCCCGTGATCGATTCCCTTCGGGAAGCGATCAATACACGAAGGGAGGCTTTGGCACAGTGCAAAACCACACGATACACGCTACATCAAACTCCCATAGCCCCCATTACTCCACACTTACCCGGGTCACAAACAGGGCGTTGGTACTGCCGTGTTTTTCGCACCCCGCCGGCTGCATCCATTCGGTGACGGTGACCAGGGCGGTGTCGTCATCGATTTGGGTGACGCCGAAATTCCCCAGGCGGGCACCCCGTTCGGGGGCCACGATGACCTCGGTGTGCCGCAGAATGCGAAGGGTGTCCGGGTCTACCTCCGCCATGAACAGGGGGGCCCGATGACGGAAGACGTGGTCGTTGTTGCCGGCCTTCCGGGTGTAAACCAGGTAAAGCCTGCCGCCGCAGGTGAGCCAGTGCTGTTGGGTGTTGTAGTTGGGCAGAATCTCTTCGCTGTCCCAACGCCAGATTTCCGGTTCGCTGAAGCTTGCTCCGTCCTCGCTCACCGAAACGAAGCCCGCGTCGTCGGTGCGGAGGGTCAGGTAGTATTTCCCCCGGAATTTGATCAGCGAGCCCTCCCCAAAGCCCCGGGCAATGGTGGTTTCCAGCTCGTTGCTCATGGAAAGGAAGGTCAGGTTGGCCCCGTCGAAGGCACAGCGCATAACCCCGGTGGTGGAGTGGAATTCCTCCCCGTGGTGGACGGTGACCGGAATCAACAGGTCCCCGTTTTCCTCTTCTATGAACTGGCTGCAGCCGGTGGCGGCGCCCCGGAGGTATTCCTCCGGCATTTCCACCCGGCGGGTGCCGGTGAAACGGCCGGCGGCCGGGTCGAAGGTGGAGTAGCAGGTCCAGCTCTTCCCGGTCAGGATGGGCACCACCGCATCGGCTTCGTAGGACGCCGAATGGCCGCAGGCCAGGTCGATGCCGGTCTTTTTGTGGTAAAGGTGGGTGGCGTCACACCAGGTGTAGCGGGTGCCGTCGGCGTCGTATTCCATGGTAAAGGAGGGATCGGGGGCCGGGGCGGTCCAGCTCTTGCCCCCGTCGTGGCTTTGGGACACCAGCAGGGGGGAGAAGTCGTCGGAGCCCGCCACATTCAGATACTGCATGGTCATCACCAGGCTGTCCCGGTTCAGGGCTCCCGCCCGGGCGTGCACCAGGCACTTTTTGCCGTCGTAATTGCCTTCAAAGGTTTGAATCTCGATCTTCATGGGGGAAACCTCCCGTGTTGTAATATCCCGATTATACATCGGAGAAAAATTGCTGTCAAGGGTGGAAAAGCCTTTTCGGTTGTAGTATAATGGAGAAAAGGGAGGGATCGCTATGCAGAAAAAGGAAGTTCTCGTTATCTTCAAAACCCACCTGGACGTGGGTTTCACCGGCTATTCGGCGGATATTGTGAAGCGCTATCTGGAGGAATACATCCCCGGGGCCATCCGGGTGGGCTACGAGCTTTTGGGGAGTGACACTCCCTTCATCTGGACGGTGGGCAGCTGGATGATCCGGCAGGCTTTGGAGGCCGATCGGGATGGAAAGGTGGCCCAGGCCATCCGGGACGGCATCCTGAATTGGCACGCCTTGCCCTTCACCACCCACACCGAGCTCATGAATCCCGCCCTCTTCCGGCGGGGCCTTGCCATATCTGCCGAATTGGATGAACGCTTCGGCAGAAAGACCATCGCCGCCAAAATGACCGACGTACCCGGTCACACCATCGGCATGGTGCCCCTTATGCGGGCGGCGGGGGTGGAGCTTTTCCATATTGGGGTCAATTCCGCAACTCCCGTGCCCCCGGTACCACCCATTTTCAAGTGGAAGCTGGGGGAGGACGCCGTCACCGTGATCTACTCCGGAGGCTACGGCGCCCCGGCGGATTTTGGGGATTTCGTTCTGTACTTCGCCCACACCAACGATAACTGCGGCCCCCAATCGGCGGAG
>JAFYNU010000305.1 GCA_017547975.1 Clostridia bacterium | reverse complement strand
GCCTGCAGGGCGGCGGTCACGTCGGTCTTGCCGTCGGCAACTACACCATGCTGGGAAGCATTCACCCAACTCTCCACGGCGGGCAGATCACGAATCTTGGAATTAGCAGGAATCAGGAAACGACCGGCGGGAACAGCCTTCCAGGTCAGAGCAGTATGGGCGGTAGCAGTTAGCTTTTCCATGGTGTAGCCATGGGTGAAATCCTTCACCTTGTAGATTTCGGCAGGAGCTTCCAGCTTGACTTTTCCGCTATAGGTATCCACAGCCACCGGCACCTTACGGAAAATAGAGGATTCAATGTGATAGCTGGCATAGCTGGACATTTCCACATCCATCAGGAGGGCGGCGTCGGTGATGTTATCAAAGGCGCAGTCTTCGGCGTAAAGCTTTTCGGCAAAGCCTTCGTAAACCTTCACCGCCAGAGGCATATCCTTGAAGGTGCAGTTCGCCAGAGTCAGACCGGCTTCCCGGGTCTTGATACCGGCAATCTTCTGCCCTTCAAAGGCACAATCCATCATGGTAAACTGCCAGGAGGGAGAAGAACGGGTGGTGTAGATGCCGTAGTCGCCGCCCTTGAAGCAAACGTGGTCCATGGCGTTACCGGTGTCAAAAATACCGGCCTTTGCATCATTGATGGCAATCTCTACCCGGGAAATGAAGGAATGCTGAGCGTAGTGGGCACGCATGGCAACGGCGTTGGTATTTCCGTGACCCATGTCGATATTCACATTCCACAGAGCAGAATAGAAGGTACCGGCATTGGCATCGAAAATCGGACGGCCTGCTTCGGGTTTACGGCCAACAAACCACAGCAGGTAGGTAGCTTCCCCCTTATCCCCTTCTTCCGGGGTAGCCAGGGCTTCGCAGTTGTCCACCAGGCGGAACACCGGGCGCTTTTTGCCCCACCCGATCACACGGATACCGGTGGGAATGTAGATGGTGCGGTTGAGGATATACTCGCCTTCCTCCACAAATACGATACCCTCGCCGAGCTTATCGTTTACCAGGTTAATGGCATCCTGCAGGGCTTCGGCATCATCCCTCCCCTTCATGGGAGAAAGATAGATAGCCTTGGGGTCGCGAATACGGGTCTTGAAGATCGATTCACTCTTGTACATATATGCCTCCTAAATATTTTTTAGCAAGATTCAGCTTTCCGGGTCTTTTCCCTGGCATTCAATAAGAGAATGGCTCCCAGGATTAAAGCAATGCCCAGAAGTTTGGTTGGGGTTACGTCCTCGTGATATACCAGAATTCCCAGAATGGCCGCCACCATAGGTTCAGCGGTGGCAAGCACCGATGCCCGGGATGCCTCCATATCACGAAGTCCCAGCGTATAGAGCAGATAGGGAATTGCGGCAGTCACAATACCCATGGCAACCGCCGTCACCATGGCAGAGGATCCCCCTGAAATCAGAACCGGAATCTGTTCCGCGGGGTTTGAAATCAATAGAGATACGATCCCGGCAATGGTGAAGGTGTAGACTGTCACAGTGAAAGGATGATAGCGTTTCAGAAGCACCACACCGAAAATGCTGTATAGGGCATAGGCAAAGCCGGAGCCAAGCCCGGTGAGGATACCAAAGGCGGTGGCATTTCCTGCCATTCCCGCCACCAGTACACACCCGGCAAAGGCTAACACCAGGGCGATCAGTTTCTTTGATGTCAATTTTTCCTTGAAAAGCAAGCAGGACATCAGCATGACGAAAATGGGGGCTGTATAGAGAAGGATAGCCGCAACCCCCATGGAAGTCGCATTGATGGATGTAAAGTAGAGTACGCTCATGGCCACCACCGAAAAAACAGCCGATGCCACAAACCACCCCAGATCCCGAAGTCTTATTTTGAGCTTGCTTCGATCGATAATCAAGAAGCCCAGAATCATCACAGCCGAGCCGGAAGTCAATCGAAATGCCGTTATGGAAGGACTGGACAGCCCCAAAGCCGCCAGGCTTTTTACAAACAAGCCCATACTCCCCCACAGGATCCCCGCTAACAGGACCCACAGGGGCGCAAACCGTTTCACGCCTTATTCTTCTCCTTTTTCTTGATAAAGCTTTCGGCACCCACCAGGATGTTCCGATCCCGGGGATAGCTTAGTACCGACATGGCCTGGTGGAAGGGCATAAAGTGGCCTACCGCCACCTCTTCCTTTTGTAAAACCACCTGCTGATCGTCCTCCTGGTGGGCCAGGAAATAGATTACCCGCTTTTCAATGGTCTTGTCCACCACGTAATGGCTTTCCCGACGGAATCCGGGAATGATTTTGGGAGTCAGGCCGGTTTCTTCCTTGATTTCCCGCATGGCGTTCTGTATCAAGGTCTCCCCAACTTCCCGGTGTCCCTTGGGGAATCCGGTGTGACCCTTCACCGCCCGGATCACCAGGTATTCTCTGCCCTTTTTCCCGTTACGGTAAACAATCGCACCGCAGGAAAGCTCATAGCGGGCCGTAATCCGGGTGGGACCCGGGTACTGATCCGCCCGAATGCGGCGGGCCAGATCGGCCTGATCCGACCGATCCCCTTCCCTGCCCAGAATGGCAAGAACGCCGTCGGCATATTCCATGTATCCCAAAAGCACCTTCCCCCCAAGGGAAATGGTTGGGACACGCTCTTCTTCCAATTGTAAATACTTTTCCTGATCGGTTTCTACCGATTGGCCGAGCAGTGCTCGCAGTTGTCGTTGTACCTGACCTATCTTAATCATGTCTACCTCGGTTTCCCAGGCGCCTTAGCGTCAGATCGTTTTTACTTATTATAGTATAACCCATGCGGCTTGTCAAAGCTTTTCTTCCATCTCTCCCATCTTTCTCTTGCGAAATTTTTGGCAACATGCTAAAATAGGAGGCAGAAATGGAGGGATCCCCCTAATGAAACTCCTGATGCACACCTGTTGTGCCCCCTGTTCCATCACCTGCATCGATACTCTTCGGCAAGAAGGCACTGAGCCGGTTTTGTATTGGTTTAACCCCAATATCCATCCCTATACCGAATACCGCGCCCGCCGGGACACCCTGTCGGACTATGCCGCTTCGGTGAACTGTAAGCTGATTCTGGAACACAACTACGGTCTTCGGGACTTTCTGCAGGAAACCGCCGAAGATATCCGTTTCGGCAAGCGATGCATTCCCTGCTACGATATGCGCCTTCGCGGTAGCTTCGCCTTTGCCGCCGCCAACGGATTCGATGCCGTCACCACCACTCTGCTGGTCAGCCCCTATCAAAACCGGGACGCCATCCTTGCGGTGGGAGAACGCCTGGCAAACGAAACCGGCATTTCCTTCCTCCCCTACGACTTCCGCCCCCGCTTTCAGGAGGGCCAGGAAAAAGCACGGGAGCTTGGCCTCTATATGCAAAAATACTGTGGTTGCATCTTCAGTGAAGAGGAGCGTTACAGCAAAAGGGCACAAAAAGCCCTGAAAGCCCAGCGCGCAGAAGAGGCTCGGGAAAAGCTTTGATTTTTTGCGATTTTTCCGAAAATTATGCTTGACATTTTCCTTCCTTTATGGTATCATATCTCTCGTGGTCAAGAAACGACCCGGCAAGTTCATAGTTTCACCCACGACCAGATGGAG
>JAFYNU010000304.1 GCA_017547975.1 Clostridia bacterium | reverse complement strand
GGTGGATGATGCCATCAACGTCCACGGGTTTTACACCCGGATCGAGCGGATCACCGATCGGAACAAGGCGGTGGCCCGGCTGGTGCATCCCTCTCAAGCGGGGCTGAACCTCTACGGCAAGGGAGACGTGCTCAAGGTTTCACATGGGGATAATATGCAGGAATATGCCAATGTTACCATCAAAGACTCCTGCATTCGGGATCAGGTGGCGGAGATCCTCCTGGAATTTGAGGAGGACGTGGTGGGCTGGCTTAAGGTGGGCGACTTCCTGGAAAACAATGGTCGAACCCCCGAAGTAGAGATTCGAAACTGCTTCTTCTCGGATTTTCCGGCCATCCGGCTTTCCTCCGGCAAGAAGATGGTTTTTGAAAGCAACGTGGTAAAAAACTGCAATGGACTCCTTGTCAACGACCTGATGCGCTATTGGTACCTCACCGGTTGTGTCAACGGGCTGGAAATCAAAGACAATCGGTTTGAAAATATGGAAAAGGCCATTTCCATATTTGTGGATCGGGAGGGGGAGTCCAACGTGAGGCACAAAAATATTGCCATTCTTCGCAATCACTTCGTGAATTGCCGTACCGGCATTGAAGCCGGATACGTGGATGGGCTGACCATCCGGGATAATCTCTTTGAGGGAGTGGCAACTCCCATTCTCCTTCGGGAATGTGAAAAAGTGGATTGCCAGAAGCTTCCGTAATAGCAAAAATGCTCCCGATCCGAACCCGGATCGGGAGCATTTTCTTGTGTTTAGGCGTAGACCTGGTCAATGATGGTCTGCAGATAATCCCGGGTGGAAAGCACCACGTCCAGGTGGTCGTCCCCGGCGATTTCGTACTCGATGGTCACGTGGGAGTCGTAGCCCAGCGCCTTGAGCTTTTCGAAAAGGGCCCGGAAATCCACTTTGCCCTGGCCGACCGGAACTTCCCTGCCCAGGTTGTGACCGTCGGTGGGGTAAAAACCGTCCTTGGCGTGGAGATTTCGGACGTATTTTCCGAAAACGTCCAGGGCATCCACCGGGTTGGCCTTGCCGTAAAGGATCAGGTTGGCGGTGTCCAGATTGACGGCAAGGTTATCGGTGCCCACCTGCTCGAAGCAGCGGAGCAGGGTCACCGGGGTTTCCTGACCGGTTTCAAAGAGCAGATACTGACCGTTGGCCTTCAGGTGTTCGGCAACGGCGCGAACCGCCACGCAAAAGCCGGCAAAATTGGGATCGTTGGGATTTTCGGGAATGAAGCCCATGTGGGTGACCACGTCGGTGATCCCAAGCTTTTTGGCAAAGTCGGCCCCGTCGCACAGGTTTTGGATGCGCATCTGCCGGTATTCCACCGGAACAAGACCCAGGGTGAGCTGTCCGTCGTAAAAGTCCCAGACCTTGGGACCCTCCCAGCCGCACCAAAAGGCCGAAACGGTGATGCCGTACTCGTCCAGCAGGGCTTTCAGCCGGGCGGCGTTTTCGTCGGTCCAAAGAGCGGGCTCCCAGGCGACAAGCTGGCAGGTGGTGAAGCCGTGGTCCCGAAGCAGAGCAAGATTGGTTTCCACCTCCGCAAGGGAGTGGAAGGTCACACAGGTTCCGATTTTCATATCCGGTTCCTCCTCATAAGTTTTGTACGTAGGTGATGGCTGTCTTGGCAGCATGATCAAATGAATTGGAAAGGATCTCCAGGGCGTAGGGACCGGTGTAACCGGCATCCCGGAGGAGGGAAAGGCAGGCGGCAAAGTCCACCACGCCGGTGCCGATATCGCAATCCCGAAGCCAAACTCCGGGGGTTGCCGGGGCGAATCCCTCCCCGGGGCAGGCGGGTGCGGCGACCCGTTGGTAGTCCTTCAGGTGGACGTGGCGCACCCGGG
>JAFYNU010000303.1 GCA_017547975.1 Clostridia bacterium | reverse complement strand
TTCCAATGCTCCCACCACAGGTCCGTAGTAGGGAGCCTTCAGGGGTCCTTTTACCGTGGGCATGATCTCGGCATACACCAACTGCCGCTCGGTGGCATACATGATCACGTCGGTCTTTTCCTTTTGCACCATCACCGCATCCTCGTAGCGTTCCGGATAGAAAATCTCCCAGTAATCCTCCTCCGGGTAGAACCTTTCCAACATATATTGGCGAATATCCACCTTTTCCTCTGCATCACCCACAAAGCCATAGTCCGGCTGGACAAATTCTTCCCAATCCGGCCACAATTCTTTCATCCACAGCTTTTTTTCATCATGCCAAACCTCGGAAGCCTCCACTTCTTTGTGGAAATATTCCTTTGAATTTGGCTCCGGTTCTGTGTCAGAGAGCCTTAACGCATACCCAAATGCATAAGCATAATCGGAAGAATCATGATATCCTTGATACCCCTCCATATTTTCATCCACATAAGCGTATGTATACTCTTCTGTGAAGGGGGCTCCCATACGATGGTCGATTACATAGACCACCCCATCCTGGGGCCGATGCCGATTGAAAATCGAGCATCGCACAAAAACAGGCGTTCCTGCTTTCAATTCTCCGGCCACCACACCAACATACGGATACTGCATTGGTGTAACGTCAGCATCGATCAACGCAGTTCCCAAAAAAGCGCTGAACGTCGGTTGGTCTTCCTCTGCATACATGACGGCATTGATTTCTTCTGCTATCCTCCAAGTCTTTGCCGTGGAACTCTCATGATAATGACTTCTTTCCATGGGATAGTATCGATTCTTCAAATCCTCTATATCCGCTATTGGAAAGGAGAATTCTTCGTACTTCGTCCATAGCGTTTTCCAGGACGAATATCTCGCTTCCGTATTTGCAGTCGATTCTTCTGTCAGTCCTTCTGTTATCTGTTCTTGTTCATACGGAGCTATGTCCGTTTGTTTTCCGCATGCGCAGAATGTCAAAAGTACGGACAGGCAGACCAGTATAATCCTATATATACGCATTCGGTTCATTTTTACGTTCTTGCAAAAATCGACTTCACGGTTTCCTCGTCCGACCAGCCGTGGTGGCAGGCATCCGAGCGGGTATTGGCGCTGTAATTGTAGCGGTCGCCCCCGGCGAGGCACCGGCGGGAGGGCATTTGTACCCAGCCCTCCGGGTAGCGGGTCTTCACCCAATCGGTCAGGTAATTCAGGAAACGCTCCCTCTCGGCGGCGTCCAGTTTTGAAAACCAGGTAATCTCGTCATAGCCCCAGGCGTGGTGGTTATCGTGTCTGGGCTCTCCCGGGAAATCGGATTTGCCCCAGTTATCGAATTCCACGATGAAGGGGCGGCAAAGCCCGTCCTTGGGATTGAACATGGAGTCCAGATACCCCTCCTCTGCCACGCACCGCATGGGCTGATCGAGAACCTCCTTCAGGCGGATGGGGAAGGCGTTATAGTCAAACATGGTCTCGTCCTGCCGGAGCCAGCCCAGGGTATGGGCATCGATGAGGACGTAGTGCCGTCGGGCGTGAAGACTGGCAAAGGCACGAATTTTGTCGATCACCGATTTCCAGCACACAAAGCCCACGTCGTCCCGGCCAATGCGGCACACCTGACCCAGGTGGATGGCTTCGCACCCGGCCTTGATGTATTCCGCCGCCCGGTAGAAAAACCACATTTGGGCTTCGGTTTTGGTAATGTCCGGGGTGGCGGTTTCCGCCATGCCCCACACGCTGTCTCCCTCCCCGGGAAGCTTCATGCGGTCATAATCAAAGCACCGCTCCTGCGCCGGAAGACCGAAGGTTTCAAACACGTAGGCGGGGATGGGAGTGGAGTTGACGAAGGGCCGGTAGATACATTCGAACACGCAGGCCTGGAAAATAAACTCCGGGTCCACCTCGTGCCCGCGGGCAAGTCGCTTTTTCGCAAAGGCAAAGCCCTCCCTGTCGGGGACACTGCGATGCCACACGTGAGTGGCCCGGCCGATGAATTTTGCTCCCTCGTTTTTGAGCATACGAAGATCGTCCTCGAAGGTATCGGAATAGACGTCGTTGTCGTAGCCCAGCCCAAAATGGGTCACCGCCCGGGAAAGGTAATTGTTGAGAACCTCCCGGCTCATGGATCCGTCAAAGGTGAAATTCTTTTCCATAGCGTCCTCCAAAGCTGTATTTTTTCTCAGTATAGAGGGTTTTTGTCGATTTGTCAATGGCCGTTTGTCTTTCTGTTTCCCAATTCATTTCCCCTTTACAAACTCGACAAAATGCGCTATACTTTACCCAAATAAACCGTACCAATCAGGAGGATACCGTATGTTACTCTATATCATTCGCCACGGAGACCCCATTTATAACCCCGACACCCTGACCCCCAAGGGAAAACTGCAGGCCGCCGCCATGGGCAAGCGTCTTTCGGTACATGGGGTAGACAAAATCTTCTCCTCCCCCAACGGCCGGGCTCGGGAAACCGCCCAGCCCACCTGCGACCTGATGGGTCTGACCGCCGAAATCGAACCCTGGACCAGCGAAGACCTGGCCTGGAAGGACCTGTCTCGGTTGGATTCCCAGGGACGTCGCAACTGGACCTTCGCCATTCCCAAGCACAAACTGCTTGCCGATCCCCTGGCTCTGACCGATCGCTGGTACGACGGCGAACCCTTTGAAGGTTCCAATTCCAAAGCCGGTTACGAACGGGTGCAAAGGGAATCGGATGCTTTTTTTGCAAAGCTGGGTTACGTGCGGGAGGGTAACGTCTACCGCATCGAGGCCCCCACCGAAGAGCGGGTGGCCGTCTTCTGCCACCACGGCTTTGGGGTTACCTGGCTTTCCCACCTTTTGAGCATTCACCCGGTGCAGTTCTGGAGTTCCTTCGACATTTCCCATTCCGGGCTGACCATCCTTCATTTTGCCAATAACCCCGACGGATACACCTGCCCCAAGTGCCTGTGCCTTTCCGACCTGGGTCACGTTTACCGGGAAGGACTCCCCGTGGTCTACAACAACGTTTTGAACATTTGACAATCTAAAAAACAGGCTGTCCCGCCGGGACAGCCTGTTACCTTTTACTTGAGTTCAATTTTCACGATGTGGGTGCTGGTTTTGGTGCATCCCGCATCCACCGAGAGGATACAGGGGCGTTTGGTAAGGTCATGATCTCCCTCCGCCATGTCGGGCAAACCGCACCAGGGCTCCAGGCAGACGAATTTACTGCCCACCATGGTCCAGATGAGGAAGGCCGGGAAACCGGTGAAATCCACCTGAATTTTCCGGGAGGGTCCCTCCAGGGTGGCGCCGGTGGATTTGAGGTCCCGGAAGATCATGGTATCCCCGGCAAAGAGGCCGGGATGGAGCTTGAAGCTTGCTTCATTTTGGAGGAAGGGAACGCTCTTTCCGTCAAGCAACGGTCCCTGCAGGGTCAAAAGGCCGGCCGTTTCGGGCTGGTCGAAGGTGACGGTGTAGGCTTCCAGCCCTTCGGGGGTAGCATAGGCTTCGTGGGCGCCCAGGGAATAGTACATAACCTCGTCACTCTTGTTTTCCACCCGGTAATCCACCCGAAGCCCCTCTTCTGAAAGGGTGAAAACCACCTGGAATATGTAGCTCCAGGGATAGAGCTCTTCGTCCCCGGCAAGGGGTACGAGCGTGAAGACCGCCACGTTCTCCTGGGGTTTTTCCGCTGTGAAGGTGCGGGTTTTTGCAAAGCCGTGCTTGGGCAGGGGGTATTTCACTCCATCCTTTTCGAAATAGCCATCCTTCAATGCGCCGCAAATGGGAAACAGCACCGGGGAGGTGGACTGCCATCCATCCTGGGGGTCGTGACGCAGGATCTCCACCCCATCCTTTTGGAGGGATTTCAGTTCGGCACCAAATTCGTTGATGACGGCTTGGTAGTTCTTGTATGTAATGGTGATCATAGGATAAACTCCTTTCCTGTCCTTGCCCCTATTATACCCTGCCGCACCCAAAATTGCAACGAAAAAAGCACACTTTTTATCACGAACCCCACATGAGCCCTTGAAAACCGGGGCAAGCTGTGATAGAATAGAAACTAATGATACTCAATTTCAAGGAGGTATTATTTATGGCATTACCCGTAGCATTGCAGCTTTACACCGTCCGGGAAGAACTGGCCCGGGATTTTGAAGGCACCGTTCGCAAGGTCGCCGAAATGGGCTACGCCGGTGTGGAACCCGCCGGTTTCGCCGAAGGCATCTCTCCCGCCGAAATGAAGCGCATTTTTGACGAAAACAATCTCTTCTGCGTATCGGCTCACGTTCCCCTTGCTGCCTTGGCCGCCGACCTGGAAGGCACCATTGCCAAGTGCAAGGAACTGGGCATCAAATACGTGGTCATCCCCTACCTGGGCGACGGCGAACGTCCCGGCCAGGAAGGCTTTGCCGCCACCCTGGAAACCATGAAGAAGGTTGGCGAAGCCTGCAAGGCCAACGGCATGGTTCAGCTCTATCACAACCACGACTTCGAATTCGTGAAGGTTGGCGACGTTTACGGTCTGGACTACATGTACGAAACCATTCCCGCCGATCTCCTGCAGACCGAGCTGGATACCTGCTGGGTGAACGTTGGCGGCGAAGATCCCGCTCCCTACGTACTGAAGTACAGCGGCCGCGCTCCGGTGGTCCATCTGAAGGACTTCGTCATGCCCGGCAAGAAGCCCAAGAAGCTTTACGAACTGATCGGCATCGAATCGGATGAAGAAGCCGCCGATGAAGAAGCCTTCTCCTTCCGTCCCGTGGGCCACGGTGCCCAGGACATCCCCGCCATTCTGGCCGCCGCTGAAAAGGCCGGTGCCGAATGTGTGGTGGTGGAACAGGATCAGCCCGCCAAGGGTCAGACTCCCATGGAATCTGCCAAGCTTTCCATCGATTACCTGCGCTCTCTGGGTTGGTAAATATTGCATCATACAGAGGATGAGGCCTCCTCATCCTCTGTTTTCTATTTGAAAGGAATACACTATGGAGATCATTCGTTGTGTCGGACTTCGGGGCGAAAACCGGGACTACATCGCCTACCCCAAGGCCATCCCACCCTACCCTGCCTCCGACCTGATTGTTGACGTGAAGTTCGACCGTTACCGCCACCACAGCGGCGAGGGGGATATGTGGCCCATGACCTGGTGCGAGGACAATACCATCCTGACCTCCGCCGGGGACAACAAAGGCAGTCCCATGAACCTGTGGCGGGTGTCCCAGCGGGGAACCGACCTTCCCGATCCGGCCAAGCTCACCAACACCGGGGATTGGACCCTGGATCTGGTGGACAACATGCCGGTGGATTATACCCTCTACTGTAAAAATCCCGAAGCCCCCTATATCAAACCCGCCGGCCTTCTGGATGTGGAAGGCACCCTGTATTTTGCTGTCCAGGCCCACAACTACGGGGATTATCCCCTGTTTAACCGGCAGAAAAATCTGCACGGTTGGATCTGCGTTTCCCACGACGGCGGCAAAACCTGGGATGCGGAAGCCACCCCCACCGACTTCTTCACCGGACGTGTGGCCTCCTGCCACTTCGTCCAGTATGGACGGGGCTTCCGGGGTAACCCGGACGGCTATGTTTATGCCTACTTCCCCTGCGACACCGACGGATTCAGCTACTGGGAAAACGGCGACATGCTGCTTCTGGGCCGAGTCCCCAAGGATAAGATCCTTTGCCGGGATGCCTGGGAGTTTTATGCCTCTGAATCCCTCGACCTCCCCGCCTGGACCTCCGACCAGGAGGAAGCCAAGCCGGTCTTCTTCTACGAAAAAATGACCGGTGAAAACCACGTGAGCTATTGCCCGGGTTTGGGCCGTTACCTGATGGGGAACTACAGCTTTGTGGATCCCGAACTGCGCCCCCGCCCCATTCACCAGATGCATTGGCCCGAATCCCACCTGAGCCAGTTGACCCTGTACGAAGCACCCAATCCCTGGGGTCCCTGGAAACTCTTTTACCGGGATGACGACTGGGGAACCTACGGCGACTACCAGCCGGTATTCCC
>JAFYNU010000021.1 GCA_017547975.1 Clostridia bacterium | reverse complement strand
TGATGTAGAAAAACCCACATACTTAACCAGCCTTACTCCGTTCTATACGGACTATGGTTCTACAAAGCTTACTGGCGTTGTTCTTCAGGACAAGCTAGGGAACAGTTATTTTGATTGTATCGAATATATTGGTGGGCATTTTGATCTAAAGAAGAATAATATCTCCACATTTAAAAAAAGAGATACCTACGTAATCGGCGGCAAATATTCCACTTTTTCAGGGACAGTCTTTGTTCCTGACACACGCACATCTTTCTGGGATACTGAAATTAGCGATCAAGACAAGAGCAAAGGAAGCTTTGCTCTACGTATCTATGGTGATGATCGACTTCTTTATCAATCCCCTGTGATGATTTCAACCCAATATCCTGTCGTATTTGAGCTTGATGTTTCTGGTGTAGATCAGCTTTCTATCGCTTGGGCCACTTTCAGTGATGTCACCGCAGAAATCGGTCTAGCAGATGCTTGTCTATACAAAGACTAATTTATCATCAATCTTTCCTACCACACTACAAAAGGGAACCACATTCTACTTGTGGTTCCCTTTTCTTATTCATTATTATGCAAACTTCTCTTTCCCATTGGACCAGATAACGCGGGGAACAGTACAACCGATAGGGTCAGCATGCTACCTAGGATCACAAGTTCCTGAATTCCCAGGGGAGTCAGGGAAAGGAAATCCCGAAGCAAGATGGCACAACCGTAGAACCCTACCCCCATGGCAAGCGTCAATCCGCCCCGCAGCCAGTTCATAGGCATGGCGGTATAGAACAGGATGGTCAGCCCCGCTCCCCCGGCGGCAAATACCGTCATGGTGGAACGAAGCGCATCGGTATAGCCCAGCGCACCTCCCAACAGGATGGCGGTCAGTATGTTGGCAAGCAGCAACACCGCCGCCGGAAGGGCCTTTCGGGCTACATTTTCGATAAACCGCCCCCGAATCCTGTCCCGATTGGGCTCCAACCCCAGAATCACCGAGGGAACCCCGATGGTAAACACGCTAATCAGGGTCATTTGTACCGGCTGGAAGGGATAAAAATCGGCGGCAAAAATGAGAATCAGGGTCAAAAGGGCCGTGTAGACCGTTTTTCCCAAATAGAGAGCGGAGGAGCGCTCCACGTTATTGATGGCCCGGCGGCCTTCGGCCACCACGTCAACCATGCCGGCAAAATCGGAATCGAGAAGCACGATCTGACTCACGTTCCGGGCGGCCTCGCTTCCCGCCGCCATGGCCACACTGCAATCGGCTTCCCGCAGGGCCAAAACGTCGTTGACCCCGTCCCCCACCATGGCCACGGTGTGGTTTTTCTTCAGGGCGCGCACCAATTCAAACTTATCCTCCGGGCTGACGCGGCCGAATACCGTATTTTCCTCTGCCAACCGTTCCAGGTTTTCCCGGCCGCCGGCCAGGTCCACGCAACCCTTGGATTCCACCCCGGCCCTTTTGGCCACCGCCGATACCGAATCGGCCTGGTCCCCGGAAATCACCTTGATCTCCACCCCATCCCGACGAAATGCCGCCAGGGTATCGGGGGCAGTGTCTCGAATCACGTCTTCCAAAATCAGGGTAGCTACCGGTACCGGTTTTTCCGTCAGGCTATACCCCGTCAAGGGGGCAGAAGAGCGGCACAAAACCAACACCCGTTTCCCCTGGGCATAGTAGACCTTCCATTTTTCCCCTTCCCCGGGGCAAAGAACCTCCCCGGCTCCCAGATACAGGCTTCCCCCCGCATATTCCACGGCACTGAATTTCCGCCGGGAGGAAAAGGGAATCTGGCCGGTTTTTTCACCCATCCCCCCGGGAAAAGCCACCCGGATGGCCTGCAGGGTGGCGTTATCATCCTCACTCAGGTGGGCAAAGTCTGCCGCCATCTGTCGGGCTTCCCCTTCATCAACCCCCTGGGGAATCAGTTCCACGCACCGCATGGTACCCTGGGTGATGGTGCCGGTTTTATCGAGACACAGCACGTCCACCCGGGCCAGGGTTTCGATACAGGCGTATTCCTGCACCAGGGTGCGCTTTCTGGCCAATCGCAGAACACCCACACAAAGGACCATGGTGGAAAGGAGCACCAGGCCCGAGGGAATCATACCGATGACCGCCGCTACGGTGGTCACCACGTATTCCCCAAGGCTTCCGTCCCCGTTCAAATATTGTTTCAAAAAGAGGGCTCCGCCAAGAACCGGAATCACGCACAGCGCAATTTTTAGAATTAGATTCAGCGTCTTTTGAATTTCCGAATTGGGCTTTTTCGTCACCTTGGCCCGGTCGGTGATGCGGGCGGCATAGGCATCCCCCCGGATGGCGGTTACCTGCATCCAGCACTCCCCAGCCACCAGGAAGCTTCCCGAAAGGAGGTTACACCCTACATTTACCAGTCGGGGTTCGGCTTCCCCGGTGAGAAGGGCTTCATTCACTTCACATTCGCCCCGTACCACCATCCCGTCCACCGGAATCTGATCCCCGGAGCAGAGATGCAGGACGTCGTCAATGACGATATCCTGAATGTCAATCTCGGTTTCCCGACCCGACCGGAGGGCCCGGGCTTTCTTTGCCACCAGCAGGCTCAGCTTGTCGGTTTCCCGCTTGGCCTTGATTTCCTGGATGATACCCATCAGGGAGTTGGAGATCACCACCCCCATAAAGAGGGCATTTTTCACACTGCCCACCAGAATCACCAACAGCGCCAGCAGAATATTGGCTACGTTAAAGAGGTTGATCACGTTGTGAAACACGATTTCCCCCACACTGCGGGTCTTTACCCCGGTGTAACGGTTGACCCTGCCTTCCCGAATCCGTTGGGCTACCATGTCTTCGGTTAGTCCCTGTATTTCGTTTGGACTTCGATCTTGTTTCATGGTTCTACTGGCATCCTTTTTGGCGTAAAATAGGTTGATTTTGATTCTTTCAGGAGGAATTCCCATGCTGTTTGAATTGATATATGGGTATGGGACACCCTTCCTGTTCCTGCTTGCCGGGCTATACCTGACCCTTTGCACCGGTTTCATCCAGCTCCGTCGATTTCCCGCCGCCATCCGTACCGTTTTCCACACCGAAAGCGGGGATGGCCTGTCCCCGGGGAAAACGCTGCTCCTGTCCCTGGGGGCCGTTATGGGTCCGGGTAATCTGATTGGTGTTGCCGCCGCCGTGGCTTACGGCGGATCTGGAACGGTGTTTTGGATGTGGCTTTCCGGCTGGGTGGGCATGGCATTGCGTTATGCCGAAACCACCCTATCCCTTCGGGCCGCCCGGGACCGGGCTCATGCCAACGGTATGATGGACGTGATGACCGGCTTTTTGCATTTCCCGGGTCTTGCTCTCTTCTTTGCGGGATGCGGGATTTTGGTGTCACTTCTCATGGCCAACCTGACCTCCGCCGGCGTTTTGGCCCACAGTACGGCTTCCGCCACTTCCTTCTCCCCCGCCTTTGTGATGGCGTTCCTCTCTCTTTTGACCTTTCTGGTCCTTTGGGGAGGCGTGAAACGGCTTTGCGCCTTTTCCCCCTGGTTGGTTTTGGGTATCACCCTGGCCTACCTGGGAATTGCACTTTTTATTCTGCTATCCGCTCCCGATGAAGCATTTTCCGCCTTGAAGGAGATCCTTTCCTCCGCACTGGATTTCCGCCCCGCCGCAATTGGCACCACCCTGGGGGCCTTCCGCCACGGCATTGCCAAGGGAATCTATTCCAACGAATGCGGCATCGGCAGTGAACCCGCCATCGCCGGGGCATCCTCCGTGGAATCACCCCAAAAGCAAGGAGAGGTTTCCATGTTAGGCCCCTTTTTGGATACTACGGTATTTTGCGCCCTGAGCGGCATTCTGTGCGTCATGTCGGGAGAAAAAGATCCAACCCGGATGCTCCCCGTTCTGTTCGATCGGTTCTGCCCCGGGTTTGGCTCGGTGTTTATTTACGGGATTCTGGCGCTTTTGGTGTTCGCCACCATACTCTGCTGGTATTTCGGAGGAGAGGTCTTTTGGCGTTATCTCACCGGCGGCCGCTGGATTTTGGTATATCGGAGCGTCTATTGCATCCTGCCCCTTCTGGCTCCCCTGATTTCATTGGAGCTTCTATACAATCTTTGTGACCTTTCGGTGGCGTTGATGGCCTTTCCTTCCCTGGCCGCTATCCTGCTTGCCTCCCCAAAAATCAAAGACGGCGCAGATGGAACCCACCGTCCACGTTGAAGACCTCCCCGGTGGAGAAGGGGAAGGCACCTCCGGCAATGGCGGCCACTGCCTTGCCGATATCCTCGGGATAACCCCAACGCTTGATGGGGGTAATGCCATCTTCGATGAGAGCATCGTACTTACCGGTAACCTTGCTGGTCATATCGGTTTTGATGATACCGGGACGCACTTCGTACACGTTGATGCCGTATTCGCTGAGACGATCGGCAAACAGGGCGGTCACCATGGAGATTCCCGCCTTGGAAATGCAATATTCTCCCCGATTCACCGAGGAGGTGTAGGCCGACATGGAGCTTACGTTGATGATCATGGGGGGCGTTTCGGGATTCAGGTGGGCAATCATGTAGTTCGCCGCCAGCTGGGTCATGAAAAAGGTACCCTTGGTATTGGTATCCACCACGTAATCAAAGCTTTCTTCGGTGGTTTCCAGGATATCCGCCCGGATCTTCGGAGCAACACCGGCGTTGTTCACCAGCACGTCCAGTCTGCCAAATTCCCGGTCCACGTAGTCCATCAGGGCTTTCCGGTCGGCATCCTCCGCCGAATTACACTTGAAATACGCGGCATTTTCTCCCAGGGTTGCCAGCGCATCCTCTGCCGAATCACTGACACCGGTGATCACCACCCGGAAGCCGGCTTGGATCAAAGCCTTTGCAATACCAAGACCGATTCCCCGTCTGCCGCCGGTTACGATTGCTGTTTTCATATGGGTTTTTCCTTTCTATATTTCCTCGGTCAATGCCAAAACTGCCCCCATCAGGAAGGCGGGCACCGTTTCGCACCGCAGGATTCGTTTACCAAGGGACAGGCTGGCAAGCCCGGCCGCCTTGGCTTCTTCCACTTCCTTTGGGGTAAAGCCGCCTTCACTGCCGATCAGGAAGGCAATTTCCTGCTTTTTCCCATCCCCAAGGGTTTCCTTGACGTAGGTTCCAAAGGCGATTTCTTCATGCTCATAAAGAATCGCGCCGCCGATCGCCGCCGCCATGGCCACCGCTTCCTTGTAGCTGACCACGTCGTCCACCTGGGGCGGCATGGCACGGCCCGACTGCTTGGCGGCTTCCAGGGAGACCTTGTTCCAACGGTCTGCCTTTCTCCCCCTTTCGGGACGGGCAATACAGTTTTGAGAAACGAAGGGGACGATGCGTACCGCACCGCACTCCACCGCCTTTTGAATCATAACCTCGGTTTTGTCCCCCTTGGCGCACCCGATAAACAGCGTCACTTGCAGTTTGGGTTCGGCTTCGGAGGGATGGGATTCCACATATTCCAATTCCACCGTTTCCTTGGTGAAGCCGGTGATCCGGTAGGTGTAGTCATTCTTTTCCCCGTCTGCCAGGGTAACAAGCTCCCCCACCCGGGCCCGCAGAGAGCGGGACAGATGTCGGGCATCCTCCCCGGACAGAATCACTTCAGGTCCCAGGGCATCCCGATTCAAAAAGAATTTTGGCATACAGCCTCCTTATTTTTTTGAGGGTCGGCTGTTCTTTTTTGCCTTCCGCTCAAAGCTCTGCCCGCCGGAACGCCCCTTGTGATCCCGGATCAGGCAGTTTTTGCCACTGCCGATCAGGTCCTTGCGGCCCGCTTCCAGCAGGGCTTTCCGGCACAGGTCGTAGTTTTCCGGTCGATCCCACTGCAAGAGGGCTCTTTGACGGGCCTTCTCTTCGGTGGTGCGGGGTACGTAGACCTCCTTCATGGTACGGGGGTCGATGCCCGTGAAGTACATGCAGGTGGAAATGGTACCCGGAGTGGGATAGAAATCCTGCACCTGTTCCGGGTGGCGGCCGGTCTTATTGAGGTATTCCGCCAGCTTGATGGCGTCCTCGGTACGGCTTCCCGGATGGGAAGACATCAGGTAGGGCACCAGAAACTGCTTTAGCCCATAGCGGGCGTTGATGGTTTCGTATTGCTTGACAAACTTCTCAAACACGGCAAAGGGCGGCTTGTTCATGGAAGCCAGCACGTGGTCGGAACAATGCTCCGGGGCCACCTTCAGCTGACCGCTGACGTGGTGGAGCACCAATTCCCGCAGGAATTCCATCCCGTGTTCCTTATCCGCCAGGATGTAGTCAAAGCGAATGCCCGAACGGACAAACACCTTTTTCACCCCCGGCAGAGCCCGGACCCTCTTCAAAAGTTCAATGTATTCGCTATGATCGGCTTCCAGCGCCGGGCACGGCTCGGGAGCCAGGCAAACCCGATTGCGGCAAAGACCGTGCTCCTTTTGCTTGGCACAGGATGGCTTTCGGAAGTTCGCAGTAGGTCCCCCCACGTCGTTGATATACCCCTTGAACCGGGGGCTTTTGGTAATCAGTTCCGCCTCCCGCACCACCGAATCAATGCTGCGGCAACGGATAAACCGCCCCTGATGGAAGGCCAGGGCACAGAAGCTGCACCCACCGATGCATCCCCGGTTGTGGGCAATGGAGAACTCCACTTCCTCTATGGCGGGAATGCCGCCAAACGCTTCGTAACAGGGGTGATAATACCGAACGAAGGGCAGATCGTACACCGCATCCAGCTCCGGCGTGGTGAGCGGACGCTGGGGCGGATTTTGCACCAGGTAAAGGTCCTTCCCCTGGTAACGGTGGCGCTGAAGAATGGCGGTGGCGGAGGTGTGGTCCTGTTCCCGATACTGAAGCCGGGTGGCCTTGGCATACTCCACCTTATCCTCGCACAGCTTGGGATAGGGAGCGCACTCGGCAAAGGCAAAGAAATCCTCCTGGGGTCTTTCCTTGGCCAGGTAGCAGGTACCCCGGATATCCCGGATTCGCTCCAGGGAATCCCCTCTTGCAATCCGCATCATGAGTTCCCGAACCGTCAGTTCCCCCATGCCGTACATGAGAATATCTGCCCCCGATTCCACCAAAATAGAGGGGACTACCCCATCCTTCCAATAATCATAGTGAGCAAAGCGGCGAAGGGACGCCTCAATCCCCCCAATGAGAATGGGAATCCCGGGAAACGCCTTCCGGGCCAATTTGGAATAGACGATGGTTGCATGATCGGGACGAAGTCCCGCCTGCCCGCCGGGGGAATAATAATCGTAGCTTCGCTTGCGCTTGGCAACCGTGTAGTTTGCCACCATGGGGTCCATGTTGCCCCCGTTGATCATAACGGCATAACGGGGCGCCCCGTAGGAAAGGATTTCCTGCGGGGAATCAAACTTCGGCTGGGCACAGATGGCTACCCGATAGCCCTCCGATTCCAGGACTCTCGATATAATGGCAGTACCAAAGGAAGGATGGTCCACGTAGGCATCGGCGGTGATGAGAAGCACGTCATACTCCTCCCACCCCCGGCTTTCCATATCCTCCCGGGATACCGGCAGAAAGCGTTTATCAAACGCCGCCTTTTTCACCTGATAGTCAAAAACCGCCGTTGGGTTCTGCTCCCCTTCGGCGGTTCTTTTCATTGACTTGCTCAATTACTTCTTGGCTCTTTCCAGATATTCGCCGGTACGGGTATCCACGCGGATAGCGTCCCCTTCGTTGATGAAGAGAGGAACTCTGACAACAGCGCCGGTTTCCAGAGTGGCGTTCTTGGTGGCGTTGGTGGCGGTATCGCCCTTGACGCCCGGTTCGCACTCGGTTACATCCAGTTCAACAAAGGTCGGGGGTTCGATACCGAACACAGTGCCCTTGTAGGACAGAATCTTGCAGACCATGTTTTCCTTCACGAACTTGAAAGCATCACCCAGCAGTTCTTCACCAACCGGCAGCTGTTCGTAGGTTTCCATGTCCATGAAGTAGTACAGGGTGCCATCGTTGTAGGAGTATTCCATTTCACGTCTTTCAACGTATGCAATGGGGAACTTGTCGTCGGGGTTGTAGGTCTTTTCGGTAACACCACCGGAGATAACGTTACGAATCTTGGTGCGGACAAAGGCCGCGCCCTTACCGGGCTTCACGTGCTGGAATTCTACGACCTGGAGAACCTGGCCGTTTTCTTCAAAGGTTGCGCCATTTCTGAAATCGCCTGCAGAAAGCATAAATATTTCCTCCAAATTCTATATTATGAAAATATCCAATTCCGTTTATTCGATGGAGCGCATGACGTCCCATCCTCGGATATAGCCATACAAAGTAGTGTGATAAATTAGATTTCCGGGATAATCTCGCCGTTTTTGAGCATTTCGAAGTAGCTCATAATCTTCAAAACCTGGCTACGGGAGGTGTAGAAGAGCATGTTGCCGTCCACGTCCGCCGCAAGCTGCATGTCGTTGATGGCATACAGATAAATGTAGTGTTCGCTGTCATCGTCGTAGACAAAGTCGATCTTATAGGCCGGCTTGCCCTTGCGAATGGTTTCTGCATCCAGTCCCGCATCCTCCAGGGAGCCCACGGTGGGCAGGGAAACCAGTTCCATGTACATTCTGCGAACCGACAGGGTATCCAGTGCCTTCTTGTCCATTTCGGCATAGAAGCGGCTGTTGGAAGCCTCCTCCGTATCGGTAAAGCTATCGATGTAGAGGCTGTAGGAAGTGGTGCCGTCGGTGATATCAATGGTCTTCATATCATCGATGGAATGAATCCAGATGGTGGTATCCACCAGATCGTAAATATCGGAAGCCATAAAGTCAAAGGGACCGCGGACGGTGAAGATGCAGTTCACGTCTTCCATGGTGCCGTAGCGATAGTTTACGTTGCCTTCCACCAAATCACCCAGTATCAGCTTGGTTTCGCTGCCGCTGACGTTGGTGAAAAGAATGGTGTCGGGTGTATCCAGTCCGTACTGAGCCAGATTATCCTTGTTATCCGCAACAATCTGATCCACCGACAGGTTCAAAGCCGGCTCATAGTAATTCCCTTTTGCCATATCGTCGTTGATTTCAATGACGATGGGTTCGGTGAACTTAAACAGGGCGTAGGACGAGCCGCGGGCAATTTCATCATCCGAAAGCTGGCGGGAATCCACCACACTGCCATCGGCATATTCGATGCGCATGCGGTAAAGATCCATGTAGCTTTCCATGGTGGGGTAGATGACAATGGAGCGCATCTCGTAGGCGTCACGTTCCAGGGTGGAGCCTTCGTACTTGCCAATGATATAAATGACGTCACTTTCATCCATCTTTACGTAATAACCGGAATCCAGCGGAGTGACCTTGCCGAGCCGCAGGGTCTTTTCCGAACCGTCCTTCATACGAATCACGTAGGTGATACTGTCTTCTGTGATACCATAATCCTCAGCGTTCACCTCGCCGTTGGCGGCTACCGAAGTAGCTTCCATATCCAACAGGGTGGCCACCATCAGATCCATATATGTATCACTGTAGTAGTAATCCTCCGGATTGTTCTGCATTTCGCAGCTAAAGGTTTCCTCATCCTCATCATAGAGGACGGTAACCGCAAAATCAGGAGCTCCCGGGAAGTTTTTTGCTTCTATCTCTTCCACGTCGCTTTCCTTGATGTCGCTGATCACAAGGGAAATATCCTTGTAGGGATCGCTGGGTTTCAACACGCTTTCCGGCGTATCATCCTGTCCGTAAAGCATAAACACAGCGCCCGCCAGGCAGAGAGTTACCGCCACAGCTGCAAGGATAATCCCAATACGTTTTTTCATTTGTACCTCCTATGCCGCATAACCGGGATCCGGCATATTATATTCCGAAAACAGGGGCTATCAAAGGTCTCCTATTCCGGTATACAATCCTTTTCCGGGAAATCAAAAGTCCTATCGGATAGTATACCACAGTTTTGCTTTGATTTCAACAGCTTTATCAAGAAAAGCCGCATTCTCCGCTATTTTTCTGTAAATTCTTCTTTCTCCGGCCTACGAATCTCCGCCGGAATGGCAATCAGAACCCGGAATCCCCGCATGAATTCGCTGTGGAGCTCCAGCACCGCCTTTTCGCCATAATACATATGCAATCTGCGGGCCACGTTTGCCATGCCGACGCCGCCGGTGGATTTGTCCCCCGGTTTGTCAACGTCCCCGCCCGCAAGCAGGGTTTTCACACGGGTTTGCAATTCCGCAAACTTCGCCGGACGCATGCCAATCCCATTGTCCTCCAGGGCAACGTAGAAAACGTCGTCCTCCACATAAGCGGTGATGGTAATCAGTGCCCCGCGAAGCTTATTGGCGATGCCATATTTGAACACGTTTTCCACAAAGGGCTGCAGAATGAATTTGACAACCCGGCAATTCAACGCTTCCTCCGAAATATGGTAAACCGTTTCAAACCGTTCCCCATAGCGCAGACGATGGATCTGAATGTAGTTTTTCACATGATTCAGCTCATCCGCAAAGGACACGACGTCATCCTTCACCGAAGTTGTATAGCGGAAGAAGTCCGCCAATGCCATGGCCATATCCCCTGCCGCGGTTTTCCCCTCCGCATTGGCATGATACCGGATGAATTCCAGGGTATTGTAGAGCAGGTGAGGATTGATTTGCTGTTGAAGCATTTGCAATTCGGTGCGGGTATTCAGGGCAATCAGTTCGTTTTCCCGGTTTATCCGCCGCGCATTCTCTTCAATCAGGCTGGCCATACGCGCCACCATGCGGTTGTAGCTTTCCACAAGCAGGCTGATCTCATCCCGTTTGAAATAGCGAATCGGGGTGATTTCCTGAATATCGCCCATGCCGCGCATATCTTCCACCATAATTTCCAGCGGATGCGAAAGTCTTCTGGAAAGCATCAGGGTGGCTACCACAAACAGTGCAGCCGATAAGAAGAAGACCAGCATATAGGAATAGCTGAGTCGTTCGGCCTGTTCCTGGTAGTATCGCATGTCATTGTAGGTAATAATCTCTCCGTCCAGGATCCCATCCGGTTCCCGGATCAACTGGTATTCCCCTTCCTGATAGGGGGAATTCCCAGCCAGACGGTTGTAAAGATCGGAATTATCCGAAACGCTGGAGAATAAAATTCTCCCTTCCGGTCCGGTAATGGCAAATTCATGACCCACGTTGGGCCTCAGGTCGTAAAACCGCGTCATATTCAGGTAAAACACCATATACCCCGCAACCTCGCGGCCGGATTCCCCAACGTGATATAACACGTGCACCAATGCCGGCTGCGCGCGGCTATCGCTGCGGCTATTGTCCACCGCCAGACCTTCCCAGACAAGCTTCTTTTCATTTTCAACGCTGGTTGGGATCACTTCCCTATCCAGAAGCTGATGTCCGTAGGTAGTCCGGCTGGCGTACTTTTGCTTTCCCTCCCGGTCAAACAGGGCATATCCTGCAAAGCTATCGATCTCCCCGTATACCGAGTTGAGTTTTTCCTTCAGGCTCGCATCCGACTGGTACGCTCCTTCCAGATATGCCAACAGCATTTCCTCCGGGTAAATCGAACTGTAAAAACGGATATATTCCATTTTTTTGCTTACGTTTTCACTGACCGCTTTCGATACTTGCTCCAGATATTTGGCATTGGTATCCCATACAAAATCATTCAGTCTGGTTTGATAGAAGAAGCCTGTCATGATGCAAGGCACCATAACCGAAATCACCATGATAGCCAGAACCCGATAGAACATGGGCCATCGCAGAAAACGACCGTTTTTTCCAAGCTCCCGATAGCTTCCGTTTTTGAACTGCTCGTCAAATCGGCGGGTCAGCCGCCGGATGGGACGCAAAAGCACCAGAGTCATTACAAAGGATACCACGACGCCCAGCGTTACGCCCCCAAGTGCCACCCATACCAAGGGTTCCACCAAGGCGATCTCCTGGACCTCATTTTCAACCGGGGCATTGATAACCAGATCAAAATCACTGTTTTCCAGGGAAAAGGATCGATTGTTGTAATTCTTTATTCCCACCGATGAGACCCATTCCGCGTCCTTTTCCGCAATCTGCGGGCCATAGACCCGGTATGATGTGTTTGAGTACACCGGAAGGCCGTCCTTGAACAAAGCCAGGTTTACCCGCTCGTCTGCCATCAGCAGGGAACTCAGGAAATCCTGACGCACCGTCACGAAAATACGGCTTCCGCCATAGGGCGAACGGGCCGACATTACGATTTTTCCATCCAGCAAAGAGAGGAAATAGGATACGTTGGACTGAATTTGATCCGATATATTCCATCCGCTTTGCTCCATGGCTTTTTGAAACTGTCGTTCCAGACTGCCCTTCTGGTAATAATCCCATTGGAGATTTCGATTCTTCTCCCACAGGTTCATGTCCACCAGTTTCAACTGTGCCATATTGGGCAACAAGGTGCTTACGGTCCCATTGCCTCCGATGCGCTTGATATAGCCGGATTTGGT
>JAFYNU010000302.1 GCA_017547975.1 Clostridia bacterium | reverse complement strand
GATTTTCCCAGTTATAGCCGTTTTCCGGGGGGAAAAGATTGATATTGGGAACGATTTCCACCACGTGGCACCCGTTTTCAATTTTGCAAAGTTCTTCATACAGACGCTGGTGCATGCCGTCCAGGCTGACTCCCGGCTCCCAGCCGTCCACCCCGGCGAAAACTGCGGTACCGCCAAAGTCGGGGTTTTTGTCCGCCACCACGGTATGGATTCCCTGCTGAATCAGCCGCCAGGCGCAGCCGGTGCCCCCGGCTCCCGCCCCAAGAATGCACACCTGGGTTTGGATGGTCATATTCTCCACTCCCCTTTCTTTGTAGCTTATTATATCATATCTGCGTCATTCTGTCCCATTGTTTTTCCAACACCTGATTGTTACATTCTGAATTCAGGACAAACACAGCCCGCCTATTTGGGCAGGCTGTCTTCGCATTCTATTTCTTGGTGATTTTGGATTTAAAGCCACCCCACATGGCGTCCACGGTCAGTTCAACAAGCACATCGCCATCCACCACAAATTCAGGAGTTTCCTTATTTTTAGCAGGGATCAGCCCCATTTTACTTCCGTAGAACTCAAAACGCATTTTATACGTGCCATACGGAAGAGGAATCGAAACCGTTTGCATCAAGCCCACTTCAAAACGTTCTCCGTTGCTAAGGATACATTCCAAACGGTTCACCTTGTTGGTTTTGGTCACCAGCGCCGGCTGGTTACGGAATACCTGCAAAAGACCCATGTTTTCACCCAAGGCTGCCTTAAGCTTGGTTCCATCCTGAGAGTAAAATTCCTCTCCCGGATAAAGCTCTTCGCTATTATCCAGATACTGCACCTCGACGCGGTCAATTCTTGCTTCTGTAATGGAATAATTATACCACAGGTTGTCATTGCCGCCTTCCCAGCATTCCCCGGCAAGAAGCGGCCCGGTAACGGTCACGCCGTAGGTGGAATACTTGCGTGCCTCACAGCTTACCGGGTCCCCCACCGCATTGTAGGGCGTGAAGTAAACGGTGGCATATTTGATGGGCTTTCCTCCCAGATTATGTAACTTAAACCGAATACCGTTCATGCCCACTACACTGTCAGGACCGGGCTTGAATACGTCCTCCGGAAAGCCAATCAAATTGGTTTCGATGGTGGCGTGACCGGTAACAATATCGGTCACCGCCAACTTATTCGGAGACTCCGGCGTGTGCAGAGGGATGTTCCTCTTTTCCTCCTGAGGTTCTTCCTCCTGAGGTTCTTCCTCCGCTTCGATCTTTGGTTTCTCTTCCGGTTCCTCCTCCACCTCCCGCATCAACTTTCTCGCTTCCTCCGGGGGATATTTGCATCCGCACCCCTGGCAGACAAACAAACCGCCTTCCTTGACGAATTCGGTGGACTCGCACATTTCGCAAACAATTTTTTTCACAGTTTTCTTCTCCCTCTCTATATCTGGTTTTTCAGACTCACAGGCCCAAAGGATGGGATGGCTCGTCCCAGGCCATCGGTAATATTGCAGGTAAAGTTATGGCCGTAGCCATACCAAAGGGTACGCTCCTTCAGGGCTTCCCGGTTCAGTTCTATGCGGATAACCACCCGGTCTCCATCCAGTTCCAGATGCTGGATCTGCACCTCCGAGGGTTCCTCATCCCCCAGCGCCAGGGTGAAGCCCCTGGGGAAGCCGGCTGAGGAAAGCTTTCCCGCCACGTTCTTGTATTTCACCGAAAGATTGGTCCAACCAGGGCAGATTTCATCCGGTTCGGCGGTGATTTCCGCCACCCGGGGCTCCCCAATTCCCCCGTTCATAACAAGCTTTGCCATGGCCAGGGCGGCCCGCTTCCCAAGGGTCTCCTGGGAGGCCGCCGAAAGATGAATACAGTCATCCATATCCAGATCGTTGTTGGCCACCGTAACTAAATTGGGAAGGGTTTCCTCCATGACAAGCTGATGGTTTCGGAAGGCACTCCATGCCCGGCGGCTTTCCTCCGACTGGTACAAAAAGTCCAGGGTACAGCGGAAGGTCTGCACCTGCACGCATGGAAGCATCCCACCTTCCCCAAAAAGTTCGGTGATTTCGTGCCGCATGGCTTCAAAACGCCTGGTATATTCTTCCAGGGGCCCGGCATAGCCCTCCCCCTGGTACCAGAAGATTCCCCTGACGTGGGAGCCGCAGGCCGCCACCCGCCGACGGGCGGCGGTGAAGTAGTTGTCCTCCCCCGTCTTTGGCGGAGTCCACATCTCAATGGGCGCACCCCCCACGGCGGTGGGAATGACCCCCTGGGGGACTCCGGTCAGCCGATGGAGCTCCCGGGCGAAGAAGTAGCCGGGACCAACCCCGCGGAGCTGTTTTGCCGGGGGAAAATCGGCTGTCAAGCCTCCGCTCTTCAAGTGATTTTCCCGATTGATGGCAAAGGTTTTTTGGTGGGCCGGGTCACTCGATTCCCAAAGCCGGTGGAGCTGGGGCGCCGCCGCCTCCCACAGGTCGGCCATGGAAAAGGACCGGATATCTTCCATGGGATTTTCGGTATCCTGCCAATCGCACTCCCGCATTCTGCCGGCTCCCTCCATATTGGATTGGCCTGCAAGCAGCCAAAGGTCCCCCACGTAAAGGTCCGCAAAGGTCACGCGTTCCCGGTCGTCCCGGATGGTAAGACTATACGGTCCCCCAACCGGAATGCCGGTCAGGCGCCAGCGATTCTCCCCGGCGGAAGAAAGTTCCCCCATGCTGATTTGGGGCTTGCCGCAAAAGTCGGCCTGCAGCAAAATATCACAGCTATCGGTGTCCCCTCTCCGTTGAAGCAGGGCACCCTTTTGAATTCCCACAATCTTCATATTTTCACCTCAGCCAAGTCTGGCAATCATTTCGTCCTGCAATTCCCGGGGCAAATCCACAAAGTGGGCCGAGACCCCCCACATGCGAACGATCAGGTCCTTATATTTTTCTGGCTCTGCCTGGGCTTTTTTCAGTGCTTCCCCGTCCATGACGTTGGGCTGGTGCTGCATACCGCCCCGGGCAAAGTAGCTCTGCAGGAGTTTGCGGAAGCGTTCCGGCCCCTCTTCCCCCTGGAAAACAGAGGCATAGTAGTTGATCATAAAGCAATAATTCCATTGAATGAAATCGGGATCGAATACCGATGCCGATTTCATGGCGGCAGTGGCCCCCTTCTTCATACTGCCGCTGGCGGGGGTCATGGTAACCGATACCGGTGTCCCCTTGTGACGGCCCTCCGGCGTTGCCATCAGCCCCCAGCCAGTGGACACAGGATGGGGTTGATGAATACCCGAAAGGAGCTTTCCCCCGGAGGGGGTGGTGTAGCGTTTGCTTTCCAGAAGGCAGAATTCGATAAGCTCCTTGGCCATCCGATCCACAAAGGGGTCATCATTGCCCCACTTGGGTGCATTCCACAGGATAGCCCGCATGATCTCCTGGCCTTCGCCCCGGTAATCCTGCTTACAGGCTTCCACCACCTCATGAAGCGTATATCGTTTATCTTCAAATACCACCTTTTTGATGGCGGCCAGGGAATTGATGGCTTCCACGACGGTGCCGAGCATGGTACCCCGTTCCTTAATGGGGTAGCACTCATAGATCATGTCGGTGGCGGTTTCAATGGCTCCCTGATACATACCGCTGAGATAGGGCAAGGGGCACATGGGACTTCTGCCGTTCCAGTTGGGGTTGGCCCCAGCCTTCAGCCCGGCAAAATACTCCTCATATCTGCCGTCCCGGTAAAGGGCCACCTGATTGAAATCGGCATTGTGGCCTGCAATCCCATTGGCAATGCGTTTGGCCGCTTCCTCCTTCACCGATTCCAACAGTTCATCAAAGCTTGCAAAATCATCCTTTTTGCAAAGGATATCCATAACCATGTGGGCCATTCCCAGGGAATAAGCCAGATAAAAGTCCCCCTTGCCGGGAATATTCATGTCCTGACACAGGTCAAAGGCATAGGCGCGGGCATCCGATGCGTCAAGGCCAGCCACTTGCAACGACTTGACAAACCCATCGTCATTGTAGTAGGACATAAAGTTTGCGCCCTTTACGGTCAGTGCGGAAGCTTTTTCCAGGAACCAGGAGGGATTTTTGCTGTGGAGCCGCAGATTGATCTCCGGTTCGGGAAGTATGGTATCCGAAATGGCATCCAGGAAGAGTCCCGTGGTCCGGCTTGCGGCATTTTCGCCATTCGGCAACACGCCCCCCAGGGTCACAACCAGTTGTCCTTCGTGTTTATTGAAATACCCCTTGTCGTTGATATCCGCCTGATCGTACATTTTGAGCAGGAGGCACCCCAGAATTTCCCGGGCTT
>JAFYNU010000301.1 GCA_017547975.1 Clostridia bacterium | reverse complement strand
TAGCACGCTCCAAAATACCGTCGATACCGCCATTCAGGAGAAGGCCGAAATCGGGAGTGTAGTGTTGCTTATTCACCCAGGTGTAATCCCCGCCGAATGCTTCGATTTCTTCCTTGGTCACATATTCCGGGAAGGCTACCAGGGTGTAATTGAAACGATCGTGACTATCCAGATTGTCCTCATGGGGTTCGTAGAAGGTGCGGGTACCCACGATCAATTCCTTCGGCCCGATATAGAGGGGCATGGTTTCACAGATCCATGCAAAGGCATGGGCTTTGCGTACCGGGATTCCCCCTTCCATATGGGCGGTGGAATAGCGGGGCATGGCCCGGCGCATGATTTTATTGCGGCCCGTAAGGGTCTCTTCCCGCAAAAAAGCGATTCGTTCGGTCATAGCGTTCTTCTCCTTTTATTCAACCGGTAATCCTGCTTCCCGGAAGATCGATTTGAATTCCGAAAGCTTGGATTGGGGGATGGTTTTTTCGGTTTCATACCCGGGAATCATTCCCAGGGTGGCGTATTTGCTTTTGCCCAGGGTGTGGTAGGGCATCAGGGTGACCCGGCTAACCCCGGGTGTGTTATGTACCAGAGCCGCAATGGCGGTCATTTCCCCGGCGGAATCGTTAAAATCGGGGATCACCGGCACCCGAATCCACAGGTTTGCCCCCGATTCTGCCAGTTTCTCCAGGTTTTCCAAAATCAATCGATTGTCATGCCCGGTAAAGGACCGGTGCTTTTCCCCATCCAGGCACTTGACGTCGTAAAGGTAGGTATTTGTGTACGGAAGGGTCATCCGGATGGCTTCCCAGGGTACCAGGCCACAGCTATCCACGGCGGTGGTAATCCCCTCGTTCCGTATCCGCCTCAGCATTTCGGCAACAAACTCCGCCTGCAGAAGGCATTCTCCCCCCGAAAAGGTGACGCCCCCATCCTCTCCGTAGAAATCCCGGTCGGCAAGCACTTCCGCCAGAAGTTTCTCCGTGGTGACCTCCTGGCCAACCGCCTTCAGGGCTCCCGTGGGGCATTTTTTTGCTCCCGCCAGGCTATGTTCCCCGCCGCAGGAACCGCAACCGATGCACTCCTCCGGGGTGAACTGGGGCTGAACAGCCCCGGAAAGTCCCTCCGGATTGTGACACCAGCCGCACCGCAGGGGGCATCCCTTCATAAATACCGTGGTGCGGATTCCGGGTCCGTCATGGACCGAAAAACGTTGCACGTCATAAATGAGTCCCGTCACGTATGGATCCCCCCTCAGGAACAGGCTTTGCAGGCGGCACAGGCAGAGGGTGTTGCGGCACAACCGCCCAGAGCGGTTTCCCGCAATTCTGCGGGAATCTTTTTGCCAACCGCATACATGGCGGCCATCATTTCGTCCAGCGGAATCAGCTGGCGGATGCCAGCCAAAGCCATTTCAACGGCAATCAGGGCGTTTGCCACCCCGGCCGCGTTGCGATTTTGGCAGGGATATTCCACAAGTCCCCCCACCGGATCGCAAACCAGACCCAACATATTCATCAGTACGGTACCGGCCGCCCCCAGGCACTCCTCCGGTGTGCCGCCAAGAAGCTCCACCGCCGCCGATGCGGCCATGGCGGAAGCCACACCAACCTCGGCCTGGCACCCCCCAACCGCCCCGGCAACCGTGGCGTTTCGCATGGCAAGGTAGCCCACCGCCCCGGCGTTATAGAGGGCGTCGATCACCCGGTTTTCAGGCAGGTCGTATTCCTCCATCAAGGCCAACAGCAACCCCGGCACGATTCCCGCCGACCCTGCGGTGGGAGCCGCCACAATAAGCCCCATGGAGGCGTTGGTTTCGAGCACCGCCATGGCATAGGTCATGGCCTTGCTCAAAACCGGACCGCACACGCCCCGGCCGTTTTGCCAATGGGCCGCAAGCTTTTGCGCCTCCCCGCCGATGAGACCCCCCATGGATCGGGTGGGATTTTCAATGGGTTTTTGAGCCGAATTTTTCATAATTTCCAGAGCACGGCGCATTTTTTCATCGGCTTCGATACCGGAGATCTCACCAAGCTCGATTTCCCGACGGCGCATCACCTGGGATATGGACAGGTTTCCCCCCCGGCACAGAGCCAGGAGCTCCACTGCGTTTTTGAAATCCATCATATTCTCACCCCTTAAAGTCCAACCACCATCACGTCATGGACGTTGGCATTTTCACGGATGCTTGCCGCCACGTCCTCCGGCAGGGTACCGTCCGATTCCACAATGGAGTAGGCGGTGTGTCCCTTATTCTCCCGGAAAAGGCGCATGAAGGCAATATTGATACCCCGCTCGCTGAGACAGCGGGTAATGTGGGCCACCACGCCGGGCTTGTCCCGATGGATCACAATCACGGCGCTGTACTCCCCGGAAAAGTCCACTTCCACCCCATTGATACGGGAAATGCGGACCTTGCCGCCCCCCAGGGATTCCCCCCGAATTGCCATGGTCTGGTTCCCGGTATTTTCCATGCGGATATCCACCGTGTTGGGGTGCACCTCATCTTCCACGTGGTTTTCCACGAACCGGAATTCAATTCCCTCTTCCTTTGCAATGGCAAAGGAATCCCGGATGCGGATGTCATCGGTATGGAATCCCATAATGCCCCCCAGGAGGGCCCGGTCGGTTCCGTGTCCCCGATAGGTTTTGGCAAAGGAGCCGTAGAGGGTGAATTCTACCCGTTTCAGAGGGCCGGTAATCATTTTCTGCGCCAGATAGGCAATTACCGCCGCCCCCGCCGTATGGGAGCTGCTGGGTCCGATCATGTTGGGGCCCAGCACGTTAAATACGCTGATAAAGGACATGGTCATTCCTGCCTTTTCGTTTTCATTTCTATCATCATTATAATATGTTTGTGATAAATTGTAAAGCAATCCTCCCGATTTTTCTCCCGTTGAATTGACGGGAGCCCTGGCTTGTGCTATAATCGGAGTATCTCTCAAACTATTCCAAACGGAGGTTTCCCATGGCCGAACGAAAATATTCCCACGTGATCGTGGTTGGAATCGACGGAGCAGGCGCCTTTATCCGTGACGCCCACACCCCGCATTTTGACCGAATCTTTGCCCAGGGCTCCCTCACCTATTCCGCCCTGGCATCCAACCCCACCATCAGTGCCGAATGCTGGGGCAGTATGCTCCTGGGAGTAGGCCCGGAGGTTCACGGTCTCACCAACAGCATTGTTTCCAGCCAGCCCTATCCCACCGATTCCCCCTTCCCCTCCCTGGTCCGCCGCATCCGGCAGGTCTACCCCGAAGCCAGACTCGGCAGTTTTTGCGATTGGAATCCCATCACCGCCGGAATTGTGGAGGATAATCAGGACGTCACCCACGACACCGGTCGGGATGACGAACTGACCCCCAAGATTTGCGATTATATTCTTGCCGAAAAGCCCGATTTCCTGTTCATCCAGATGGACAGCGTAGAC
>JAFYNU010000300.1 GCA_017547975.1 Clostridia bacterium | reverse complement strand
AGGTAAACGATTTCACGGAGCATTTCCCCATCCAGTTCCACCTTGATGCCACCATCGGCGAAGAAGGTGTAGACGGCGGTGTAGCCGAAGAAGGGAGCACGGGAAATGCCCGCAAGGCTACCCTTGACGGTGATGGTGTTGTCCGCCACGTCGCAGGAATAGATCTTGTTGTAAAGGGCGTTGTAGCGTTCCGAATCCCCATTGGTGAGGCCGTGGAAGATCCCCCACTGGTTGCGGATGTTCCGGTCGTTGTCGGTGGGAGCACGCCACACCGAAAGCTTGCTTTCCTCCTTCAGGAGGGGGATGCCGCCCTTGGTCATGCCGGAAATCAGGCCGTGACCCTTATCAAAGGTGTATTCAAAGCCATCGCCCTTGATGAATACCTTGTAACCGGCATCCACCAATTCGGCGGCTTCTCCGCCCTTCACGCTCTTGCGCACGGCGGGCAGTTCAAACTGCAGGTCTGCAACCACGTCCCCATTCAGGGCCAGGTTGATATTCAGGTAAGCACCGTAGGCCACTTCCTCTTCAACGACCGAAGCCAGGTCGTAGGAGCGGGTGGCGTGGGGGGCAATGTCGCTTTCCAGCTTGCCTTCGGCAAGGATCTTGCCGTCGGCGCCAATCTGCCAGGTCAGTTCATGTTCCTTGAGGTTGGTGAAGTCGTAACGGTTGCACAGGGTCAGGACCCCATCCTTCCATTCGCCGGTGAGGGGCTGGTAGGCATGCTTGATTTCCAGGGAGCCAGCCTTCAGGGTACGGTCGCCCAGCACCATGCCGTCGCAACAGAAGTTGATGTCGTGGGTGGTTTCGCCGAAGTCGCCGCCGTAGCGGTAGACACCATTTTCGTCCAGGACGGAGTGGTCGGCCCATTCCCACACACAGCCGCCGATCAGCCGGGGATACTGGTAAATCACATCCCAATAGTCACCCACGTCGCCGGGGCCGTTGCCCATGGCGTGGGCATATTCGCAAAGGTAGAAGGGACGGGGATCGCCATCCACGGCGAATTCCGCAATGCCCTTGGTATCGGTGTACATGCGGCTGACAACGTCCACGCTGTCGGTCTTGTCGCCAATGACACAGGCGCCTTCGTAATGTACCAGGCGGCCGGAATCGCCATCCAGTTCCTTGATGCGGCGGCTCATGGCTTCGTGATTCTTACCGAAGCCCGATTCGTTACCCAACGACCAGAAGATGACGCAGGGGTGGTTCCGGTCCCGGAGCACCATACGCTCGGCACGTTCCACAAAGGCCTTTTCCCACTTGGGATCCTGGCAGGGCCAATCTTCGTGGAAGGGTTCGTAGCCCCCGTGGATATTGCGGCAGGTGAAGCCGTGCTCTTCCAGATCGGCTTCGTCCACCACGTAAAGACCCAGGGTATCACAATAGGAAAGGAAGATGGGTGCAGGGGGATAGTGGCTGGTACGGACGCAGTTGATGTTCAATTCCTTCATCAGAGCCAGGTCTTCCCACATCACGTCGTCCGGCAGGTAGTGCCCGTAAACCGGGTGGGTGTCGTGGTGGTTGACCCCCTTGAGCTTGACGGGCTGACCGTTGATGAGAAGCTCGGCCTTGTCGCTGACCGAAATTTCACGCATACCCACCTGGATGGGGATAAATTCACTGCCATGGTGAATGAGCACGGTGTAGAGGTTGGGGGTTTCGGCGGTCCAGAGCTTGGGCTCTTCCAAGGTGGCGGGTTCGCCGGCAAAATAGAGCTCGAAGGGCTGGTCGCAATAGATGCCCTTGGTATCGGCCTTCACCACGATATCGTGGAGGTGGTCGGGATCACGGGACAGAAGGTAAACGTCCCGGAAAATGCCGTTGTAGCGTAAGAAGTCCTGATCTTCCAGATAGCTGTCACTGCAATACTTCAGAACCTTGCAAACCAGCTCGTTCTCCCCTTCCTTCACGAAGGCGGAAAGGTCGAATTCGGCCTGCAGATGGGAGCCCTTGGAGAAGCCTGCATATTCCCCGTTCACGTAGAGGTAGACGCAGGAGTTAACCCCTTCAAACACGATGTGGGTCTTTCTCTCCTTCCACCCTTCGGGCAGGTTGAAGGTGGTACGGTAGACGCCCATGGGGTTGTCGTTGGGTACGTAGGGCTGGTCCACCGGGT
>JAFYNU010000299.1 GCA_017547975.1 Clostridia bacterium | reverse complement strand
GCAGGGGCAGGAGCTTGTCCACCCGTTCCAGCTCCCCGTCGGTGAGGCAATCCCGGTAGGCGAAGGGGTTGGCCAGGAGCATGCCGTTTTCGTCCAGCAGGGCGAAGTCCACCCCCCAGGTGTCGATACCGATGGAGTCGATGTCCTTGTGACCGGCGATGGCGGCCTTGATCAGACCCTGCTTCAGCTCGTGGAAGAGCCGCAGAATGTCCCAATACAGGTGGCCGGTGATCTCCACCGGGTTATTCTGGAAACGGTGGATTTCGGTGCAGGTGAGCTTGCCGTTTTCGTACTCGCCCAGGATGGCGCGGCCGCTGGTTGCGCCGTAGTCGAAGGTTAAAATCTTGCGTTTTGCCATGGTTTTTTACCTCGTTTCTTTATTACTTATCGGAAATCGCACCGGCGCGGTATGTTTCAACCTCCCAGTTGCGAATAAAGTTGACCAGGAAACTGGATTGGAACCGGGGCCCGCCGGACCCTTCGGCGTAGAGGGCGATCTTGATGGCATCCTTCAAAAGGGCCAGGATCAGCCCGGCTTTGTAATCACTTTCGCCCACGGCGAAGGCGCCCACACCCTTGATACCGACAACCTTGGGGGCGAAACCCTCGGACGCGGCAAAGGCTTCGTAATCTGCCGCCAACCCTTCCGGGGTGGTGAGCAGGAATTTGTGACCGCAGTAAACCATGTGGTCGGGGGTGAAGGTGGGAAGCTTCTCAAAATAGTCGGCCGCGAGGCCGGCATCGATCAGGTCGCTCCCTTCGAAAAGCACCTTCTTGCCCTCCGCAAGGGCGGAAAGGGTTTCGGAAAGGGGAGAGGCTTTTGCGGTGGGCTCAGCGCTGGGCAGAATGGGGGAGAAGCGGCCGAATGCCCCGAACAGGGCGGCGGTCAGCCGGTCGATCTCCTCCACCGTGTCGGCGGTGAAGAAGACACCGTGGTTTTGCAGGAACATAATCTGGCAGGGAGCGCCGTGCTCTTCCTTGAATTTGGCAAGGTCGCCTGATGCCTTGTGGGCCAGGGTGTAGCCCGGCTTGATTTCGGGAATCCACAGGGCAAGCCCCTGGAGCATGACCTTCAGGGTTATCTCTCCCTGGCGGGCGCAGGTGATGCCGTTGAGCAGGTTGGGGTGGATGTGCAGGACGTAGGCCCCTTCCATCAGGGCGTGTACCGCCGCCTCCACCGAGGGACGCTTGTCCTCACCGGGGAGCCGGGCGGCCATCATGTCGGCAAGGACTGCGGCCTCCACCTCTTTGTCGGTGCCTTCATACTCCCGGGCGGCGATGGAGCGGAGCTTTTCCACCTCCATGGCCACAAAGCCCTCCTCGGTCATGTCCGAAAGGCGCTGACCGCTGGCCTTGACATATAAAATACCGTTTTCCTTGAAGCTGGTGTTGCCGCCGCCCCCAAGGACGTAGTCAGGATTACTGCCGTAACGGTTGGAAAGTGCACGAAGATCGGAAAGACTCATGGGATATCGCTCCTTTGACGTTTGTAAAAATTATACATCAATCCCCCGCCCATTGCAAGCCTGCGGGGGAAATTTCTTCTTTATATATAAAGGAAGAAGGTCACGCACAAAATCTCCGAATTGGGGTACAATAGGGGGTACACCAAAAGTTGATGAATCTGCAACTTTCGGCAATAAAAAAACCACATAATTTGCATGATGTGGTAAAATAGAAAGCTCCCCGTCAGGCGTTCGCCAAAACGGGGAGCAAAACATTCTTGAAAATGACATAACAAACCGCACCCTGGTCGTTTTTTGAAAAAGAAAGGCGGAACAGGGTGTATTTGCGCTGTTAGAATTTGAATTTAGGCAGGGTTTCAACTTGACTTTTCGAAGTCAAGGGCGTATAATATAATGGCGTATAGATGTAATATATATCCGGTTCACCACATAATACAAATTATGTGGTGAGTTGCCGTCTGGAAAACATAAAGGAAAGAGAGTCGATATACCCTGGAACAAACTGTGAAACGCATTTGGAATAGTATCACCACCCTGCTTGTGGTGTTGATGGTAGTGCTTGCCATCCTGCTTGTGGGGGTACGGCTTGTGGGGCTGGAACCCTTCGTCATTCTGTCGGGAAGTATGGAGCCCACCCATCACGTGGGAGCTCTGATTTACGTCAAGAAGGTTGATCCGGCCGAACTCCGTCCCGGGGACGTGATCACCTTTCTGGTCAAGGACGATACCGTGGTGACCCACCGTGTGGTGGACGTCATTCCCGATGATCAGGAACCGGGAACGCTCTGGTTTTCCACCCAGGGAGATGCCAACGATACGGTGGATGCTTCCCTGGTACATGGCCGTAACGTGGTGGGAAAAGCGATCTTTTCCATTCCGTATCTTGGCTACGTGTCAAGCTACATTCAAAATCCCCCGGGGCTTTACGTGGCCATTGGAGTGGGGGCGGTACTTCTGATCCTGGCCTTCCTGCCGGACAAAAAGAAAAAGGCAAACTGATCCGAGAATAATGCCGCGGACGCGGCTTGATATAGATAGGCAATGATATACTATATTATTTTAGGAGGAAACCCCCGAATGAAAAAGAAGAGAACCTTCTTGGTGGCTTTGGCAATGGTCCTGGTCTGCATTCTGTCCATCACCGGCACCCTGGCATTCCTGCAGGCCAATACCACAACTGTCACCAACACCTTCATCGCCGCCGGCGGTCCCGGTCCCTTTGTCGACCCGGATCCCAATGATCCAGAAAAGCAGTTGTTTGC
>JAFYNU010000298.1 GCA_017547975.1 Clostridia bacterium | reverse complement strand
TCGCTTTCCCCGGAAAGGTACCCTGCGGGCACCTCCCGGCGGGTGTGGCTTTCAAACACCGCCGACAGAAAGCCCTCATAGCTTCCGTCGTAGCGGTAGATGGTATCTACGAAATCAGGCATCGGCGCACCTCCGAAATCTCAGGTCCTTCGGGAAGAAAGGTCAGTTGTTCCCCCTGGGGCAGGACCCTGGCCCGGTCGGCGGGGGAGGTGAGGGAGTTGAAAATGTTCTGGTTGGTGGGATTGAGTCCCTCCATCAGCCGGCCGCCGCAGGTGATGAAGTAGCGGGCCCGCTTCAAAACCACCCCCATTTTGTGGAGGTGCTCAAAGGTAAGCTTTTGGCTTCGGCGGTTCATGAGAATGCGCTTGGCGCTTCTGGGGCCGATGCCGGGCACCCGGAGCAGGGTGGCTTCGTCGGCGGTATGCACCTCCACCGGGAAATAGTCCAGATGATGAAGCGCCCAGTTGCATTTGGGGTCCAGAAGGGGGTTGAAGTTGGGGTTTGCCTCGTCCAGAATTTCCTCCGCCCGGAAGTGGTAGAACCGCAGGAGCCAGTCGGCCTGGTAAAGACGGTGCTCCCGGAGCAGGGGGGGCTTGGTGTCGATGGCGGGCAGGTTGCTGTCGTCGTTCAGGGGCATATAGGCGGAGAAAAAGACCCGTTTCAGCTTGTATTTATCGTAAAGGCTTTGGGAAAGGCGTAGAATATGGTAATCGGTTTCGGGGGTGGCGCCCACGATCATTTGGGTGGATTGCCCTGCCGGGACGAATTTTGGGGCATGGCGAAAGTGTACCAATTCCTCCTTGTTCTCACTCACCCGACGGGTGATGAAGCCCATGGGGGCCAGGATGTTGCTTTTGGGCTTATCGGGCGCCAGACGGCGAAGGGAGGCTTCGCTGGGAAGCTCGATATTCACGCTCATGCGGTCGGCATATTGCCCCAGCACCGCCAAAAGGTCGGAGGAGGCTCCGGGGATGGCCTTTACGTGAATATAGCCTGCGAAATCGTATTCCTCCCGCAGAATCCGCAGGGTTTTGATCAAAAGCTCACAGGTATGGTCCGGGGAGCGGATGACCCCGCTGGAAAGAAAAAGACCCTCGATGTAATTGCGTCGATAGAAGGCGATGGTCAGGTCGGCAAGCTCCCGGGGGGTGAAGCTTGCCCTGGGGGTATCCTGGTTGGAGCGGCGGTTGATGCAGTATTTGCAGTCGTAAATACAGGCATTGGAAAAGAGCACCTTCAAAAGGGAGATGCATCGCCCGTCCGCCGAGAAGCTGTGGCAAATCCCTCCGGCCACCGCCGAGCCCAGGGCGTGTCCCTTGCCGGAGCGGTCGTTGCCGCTGGAGGTGCATGCCACGTCGTACTTGGCGGCATCCCCCAACACGGTCAGTTTTTCCATCAGGTCCACGATATCACCCTCCCCTCGAAGCGAACGAATGTTTAACATGAAACATTGTAACACCGAACGCACGTTTTGTCAAGGGGGAAACGAAAATATGTTCGGGAATGGGGCATGAAAAATGACCTCCCGGGGAGTGGGAGGTCTTTGGGGGTTAGCGGATTTGGTTCAGGAATTCGGCCACCCCGTCGGCGGTGTTGGGGCCGATGGTGGCGGTGGCGGCGGCACGGACGGCTTCCACCGCATTTGCCACCGCATAGGAGGCGTCGCTGGCCCGGAACATGGGCAGGTCGTTCAGGTTATCCCCAAAGCTCACCACCTGCCGGACACCGGTGAGTGACCGCAGGGCGTGGGTGGAGTTTTCCTTGCTGGCTCTGTCCGAAAACACCTCCAGGTAGGCGGCGCCGGGGGCGTAAATATCCTTGTAGCACTCCACGTGCACCCCGGGGAGGGCCCGGAGCAGGGGAAGAAGGGGTGTGAAAGTCTCTTCTCTTTCCCGGGCGCAGAAATAAAGGGCACCGTTATTCCGGGCGATCTCACGCTCCAGGGAATCCACAGGGTAAAAGCGCTTGCCGTATTTCACCTCCCGCTCCCGGGCGTATTCCAAAAGCAGGGGGGACATGGTGTGGTAGGTGGGGTAGAGGGTATCCGATTCCAGGAAGAAGACCACCGGATCCACGGCGGCTTCCCGAAGGATGGCAAGGATTACCTGGGCGCTTTCCAGTCCAAAATCCACGGTTTGCAGGTAGCGGCGGCTGGCGGGGTCGTAGATCAGAACCCCATTCATCATGGAAATGGGATGGTGGAGGGGGAGTCCCCCAAGAATCTGAAAGACCGAGGCGGGGGTGCGGGCGGTGGAAATGGAAAACTTGCCGCCCCGGGCGATAAAGTCCCCGATCAAAGCCGAAGAACGGGCCGAAAGGGTGATCTCCGGGGTCAGGAGGGTGCCGTCCAGGTCAGAAAGGTATAGGGTATCAGAAAGAGTCATAGGCGATGGGGTTGGCCTCCATGTTGGCGTCGCTGTTCTGGTATAGGGTCAGGGTGTAGTGGTTGTTTTTGGTCATCTTGATCACCTGCTCAAACCGGACGTATTGTCCCTCCGGACCGAAGAGATGCTCGGACCCGTACCAGGTTTTGCCGGTGCAATAGCGAATGCGGTAGGAACCCGCCGGCAGGTAAACCGTGATGCTGTCCCCCTCCCGCACGTAGACCCGCAGGGCCAGATCTCCGCTGGAGGCGTCGTAAATCTTGAAATAGTGGCTGTCGTAGCCCTTGGGGGTGTAGATCTTCAGGGGGATGCCGGTTTTGGAATTGGAGGTGCCGTAGTATTGGGTCCGGGGTTCGGAGGCCGATTCGATGATCAGATTGTTCCGAATCCTGTCGATGAGCTCCTCGGCTTCGATGGCAAGCTGTTCGTCAATCAGGGAGGCGATCAGGTCGCAGATGGTTTCTGCCTTTTCGTCCTGGGAGGTCAGGGTGATCTCCACCAAAACCGGGGAGTAGGTCACCGAATCCATGGCGCTTTTCAAAAGAGCCATGGCGATTTCCTCGCCCGGAGGGGCATATACCCCGTCGGGGTTATCTGCCTTGTAGTCCTGGTAGGCCTTGTCGGTGACACTGGG
>JAFYNU010000297.1 GCA_017547975.1 Clostridia bacterium | reverse complement strand
GACGGGCCGATGTGGGCAATCGTTTTGTCCCCTTCGGGGACGACCCCGTCGTTGCTTTCGCAACGCCACCCCTACAACTCGACGTCGCGATATTGCCACGGCGGGAGTAAACCCCCGCCCTAAGGCGGTATCAATCAACTCTTCCGCAGATGTACCTGCTTCCCCCCGCAAGGTTTGGACGGGCAATGCCCGCCCCTACGACGCCCCTACGATACCAAAATCTGTTAGGATCCCGGTAGGACGGGAGGGGGGCCGGCTCCTACGGTGGGGGCAGAGGGTTTCCCATAAGAGGCGAGATGGTCAGAGAAACTTGGCGGTGGCTGTATTTGAGATAAAAACAGAATTCCCCTGACAATTTTCCCTCAAGGGGGGAGATTCCCGGCAAAACTTTCCGGGGGGATTTGGGAGCGGAAGAAGCCGTTCGGGCCCCTAGGGAAAACAGAAGGGAAATGCAGTCTGCCTTGGGGGGGAAGCGGACAGAACCCTCTCTTTTCTGATGGATTTTTCGTTTTTTAGCTTGATATCCCTCCTCCGCCCCCGGATGGGCGAAGGGGTGCTTTCATAGCCCAAAATATTACAAACTGTATAGCCTATCCCAAAAGTGACATATTTGCCCCAACGGAGGGGGATACCCCGGGGTGGCATGGGGTCATAGCTGGGACAAATCGCATAAATACTGCATAATATGCAAATATAGCCGAGATATACGAAAGAAATACAAATACAACGAATAGCTATAAAGAAAATAACCGATAGAAATAAAAAGGAGGCAAAAATCATGTCAATCGAGGAGATTTTTCGCATGATCGCCAGCAAAAACAAGCCTGAACCCACCCCGCCGCCCACCTGGATTGTGGTGGGATTGGGGAATCCCGGGGAAAAATATAAAAATACCCGTCACAACGTGGGGTTCCGGGTGATGGAAGGGCTGGCGGCCAAATATAACTATAGAATCAACCGCCTGGCCCATAAAGCCCTCACCGAGAAGGTTGCATTGCCCCTGCCAAATGGGGAAAAGGTGGGAGCTCTCCTGATGCTGCCTCAAACCTACATGAATCTTTCCGGGGAGGCGGTGGGAGAAGCCGCCCGATATTACAAGATCGAAGCCGACCACGTGTTGGTGATCTACGACGACGTGTCCATTCCGGAAGGACATATTCGCATCCGGGCAAAGGGCAGTGCCGGCGGTCACAACGGCATCAAAAGCCTGATCCAGCACCTGGGCACCGAAGTATTCCCCAGAATCCGGGTGGGGGTGGGTTCTCCCGAGCACCCCGAGCACGAAATGATCGATTGGGTCATGGGCTCTCCCATTGGGGACAAGGCCAAGGACCAGGCCGCCGGGGAAGCCCGGGCGGTGGAGGCCATCGGGGCCGTCATTGCCCAGGGAGCCACCCGGGCGGGCTCCACCTTCAACGGACCGCCCAAGAGCGGAAAGGATGAAAAATGAAAGAACTGACCAAACGCCTTTTTGACCTGAAAGAGCTATCCGAATTCAAAACCAAGCTGGCCGCCGGGCGGACCCCCATCCTTTTGACCGGGCTTTCCTCGGTTCACAAGGCCCACGTGATTGCCGCCATCCGGGCCGAAACCGGGAAAACCTGTATCGTCATCACCGCCGACGACCGGGAAATCGCCAAGCTCCAGGTCGACGTGGATACCTTCACCGGGGAGGAAAGCATCATTTTGCCCCAGAAGGAGCAGATTTTCTACAACGCCGACGGGGCCAGCCGGGAAACCGAACAGAAGCGCATGGCCTTCTTCTCCGCTCTGCCCACCGCGGCGGTGGCTTTCGCCTCCGTCGAGGCGGTTTCCGCCCAG
>JAFYNU010000020.1 GCA_017547975.1 Clostridia bacterium | reverse complement strand
GAATACATTGACCGATGCGTAAAACAGTCTCTCCCGCAGTCAAAAATCGAAGATTTTTGACTGCTCCCTCTGACGAGGGAGGTGGCACGGCGTAGCCGTGACGGAGGGAGAGATACCGAAAACCGTCCTTACGCGTACAGGCAGGAACGGGGATACGACTACCCCCGGCAGATCTCGTAGTAGAGGCAGGTGTGCACCCGACCCCTGTATTCGATCTCCTCGGTCTTATCGATCGGTTTCATGCCGGCTTTTTCCATGACCCGGAAGCTTGCGGGGTTTTCGGTGAAGGCGGCGGCGGTGACGGCGGCAAAGCCCGCTTCAAACAAATGCCCGATGGCCCCCTCCAGGGCCTCGGTGCAGTAGCCCCTGTTGTGGTAAGCCGGGAGAAGGGCGTAGCCTAACTCGATAACCTCCCCATCCCGGTCGGTCTCGTTGAGCAGACCGATGAAGTCACCATCCAGAAAGATGCCCCAAACGTAGCGCTCCTGGCTATGTGACAGGGTCATAACCCTCCGGAAAAGGGGGATGGCGGCCTCCCGGGAATCAAAATCGGGGAGCATATAGGTCTCCTTCACCAGTTTGTCGGTGAAAAGGTCGATGGCCCGCTCCAAATCCCCCTCCGAAAGGGGGCCAAGGGTCAGGCGGCGGGTGGTGATTTTCATGGGATAACCTCCGGTGTTTGGTTTTGCCACTATCATACCACAACCAAGAAAAAGACGCAAGTCCCCCGAAAAACTCACAAAAAGCTATGGAATTTACCGGGATGTCGTGCTATAATAAAGGAAAGACATACAGGGGAGGAAATACTATGCTGCGTATCAAACAGGCCCTTGAAAAACTATTTGCCATCGATCCCATGTTGGCAAGCTACCGGGGCGACCTTGCCATGCATCTGGATCGCTACAACCGGCAGTATCAAACCCTGACGGCAGGACGGGACCTGGTGGAGGTGGCAAACGGCCACATGTATTTCGGCTTCCACCGCACCGAGACCGGCTGGGTCTTCCGGGAATGGCTCCCGGGAGCGGATGCCGCCTGGATCTTTGGGGATTTCAACGGCTGGGATCGTTATTCCTGCCCCCTGAAACCCGTGGGGGAGGAGGGTGTGTGGGAAATTACATTTGATTCCCCCGATGCCCTGCGCCACGGACAGTATGTCAAGCTTCTGGTGGGACGCAAGGGCAGTACCTTTGAACGGATCCCCGCCTACATCCGCCGGGCCACCCAGGACCCGGGCAGCCACAAACTCTGCGGCCAGATCTGGGCTCCGGAGGAGGCATTCCCCTGGACCGACGGGGCATGGAAAAACCGCCGCCGCACCGCCGCCCCCCTGATCTACGAGGCCCACGTGGGCATGGCCCAGGAGAAAAACGGCATCGGCTCCTACCGGGAGTTCGCCGACAACACTCTGCCCTGGATCCAAAGCATGGGCTACAACACCGTCCAGCTCATGGCCATTCAGGAACATCCCTACTACGCCTCCTTCGGCTATCAGGTCACCAACTTCTTCGCCCCCTCCCATTGGTTCGGCACCCCGGAGGACCTGAAATACCTGGTGAACAGGGCCCACAACATGGGCATTACGGTGCTTCTGGACGTGGTGCACAGCCACGCCTGCCCCAACGAGGGGGAGGGTCTGCACAATCAGGACGGCACCGAGGAACAGTACTTCCTGGCCGGGGAACGGGGCTGGCACCCCGCATGGGAGACCCGCCTTTTCCACTACGGCCGCCCGGAGGTGCTGCATTTCCTGCTTTCCAACCTGAAATACTGGATGGAGGAATTCCACTTCGACGGCTTCCGCTTCGATGGGGTCACCTCCATGCTCTACGAAAATCACGGACTTGGGGTCGCCTTCACCGGCTACGACCAATATTATTCCCTCAACACCAACGTGGACGCCCGGGTGTACCTGATGCTGGCCAATCAGCTGGTGCACGGGGTGGATAAAAAGGCCATCACCGTTGCGGAGGAAATGAGCGGCATGCCCGGCATGTGCCTGCCCATTGCCAAGGGGGGCTTCGGCTTTGACTATCGGCTGGCCATGGGCATCCCCGATATGTGGATCAAGCTCATCAAGGAGCAGCCCCTGGAGCGGTGGGACGTGGGCCACCTGTGGCACGAGCTCACCGGGGGCCGCCCCGCCGAAAAGACCATCGGTTATGCCGAATCCCACGACCAGGCCATGGTGGGGGACAAGACCCTCATTTTCCGCCTGGCGGATGCCGAAATGTACACCGGCATGGACAAGATCTACCACACCCCCTCCATGGATACCGCCATCGACATGCACAAGCTGATCCGCTTTTTGACCGCGTCCCTGTCGGACGGAGGCTACCTGAACTTCATGGGCAACGAATTCGGTCACCCCGAATGGATCGATTTCCCCCGGGAGGGCAACGGCTGGAGCTACCACCACGCCCGCCGGCAGTGGTCCCTGGTGCACAACGGCTATCTGAAATACGAATGGCTGGCGAATTTCGACCGGGACATGGTGAATCACCTCAAGCGCCGCCGTGTCCACACGGGCATAAAGCCCAGGAACCTGTGGTTTGATTACCAAAACAACCTCCTGATTTTCGAGCGGGCGGGGGATATCTACCTCTTCAACCTCCATCCCACCAAATCGCTGGATGGGGTCTTCGTCCACTGCCACCTGACCGGGGAGGGACGATACAAGGTGGTATTTTCCACCGACGATGCCGCCTACGGCGGTGGAGAACGGATCGGCAAACGCCGCAGCTACCGGCCCAAGCACGACATGCTGGGCTTCGGTTTCAAAATTTATCTGCCCTG
>JAFYNU010000296.1 GCA_017547975.1 Clostridia bacterium | reverse complement strand
TTCCCGCCACCCTGTGCTGGGGCGGCAACGTGGCAAAGCTGATTGCCCGCATCCTTTTCAAGGAGGAGGCCAAGCGGGAGTTCTATAACGTCTGCTCCTCCGAATACCAAACCTGGGGTACCATTGCCGACTACTACAAGGAATTGGTGGGCCTGGAGGCGGTTTGGGTGGATAAGGAAGACTACCTGGCCATCCTGGACCTGGAGGTGAAGACCTCCACCCGCTGGCAGCTGGAATATGCCCGCCTGTTCCGCCGCATCACCGACAACAGCAAGGTTTTAGCCCTCACCGGCATCAAGCCGGAGGAATTGATTTCCATGTACGAGGGGCTGAAGCTGGAAGTGGGCAACATTCCGGAGGGCTACGAATTTACCGACAGCCCCATCGGACTTCGAATGGACGAATACCTGGAAAAACACCAGCTATAAAGGAGAACTTGCCATGAAAGCCATGCTTGTGGATGAAAATAAAAATCTGGTCTGGACCGACGTACCCGACCCTGTCATGGGGCCGGAGGAGGTATTGGTGAAAATCCATGCCGCCGCCCTGAACCGGGCAGATGTGCTTCAGCGGGAGGGAAAGTATCCCTCGCCCCCGGGCTGTCCCCCCTGGATGGGGCTGGAGGTTGCCGGTATCATCGAAGCGGTGGGGGAATCGGTTACCAATTGGAAAATCGGGGACCGGGTCTGCGCCCTTTTGGGGGGCGGGGGCTATGCCGAATACGTTACGGTGAAGTGCGATATGCTCATGCCGGTCCCCAAGGGATTAAGCCTTGAGGAAGCGGCTTCCCTTCCGGAGGCATACGCCACCAGCTACCTGAATTTGTTCGTGGAAGGACACCTGGAAGCGGGACAAACCGCCTTCATCCCTGCCGGGGCCAGCGGTCTTGCCAGCGTTGCCATTCCCATGGCCAAGGCCTTTGGTGCCCGGGTCATCACCTCGGTATTGTCGGATGAGATTGCCGAAAAAATCAAGCATCTGGGAGCCGACGTGATCATCAACTCCAAAACCACCGACGTGGCATCGGTTTTGGCAGAGGAGGAGAAGAATGGAACTCCGGTGAGCGTTTCCATGGACTGTCTTTCGGGGGCTACCCTGGGCAAAAGCCTGCCCTACATGGCCCGGGGGGGCTACTGGGTGGTGATCTCCACCCTGGACGGTATTGAAACCAACGTCCAGCTCCGTCCCTTGCTCACCAAGGGGCTCCACCTGGTGGGAAGTATGCTCCGGAACCGCACTCCCGCCTTCAAGGCCTGGCTCCTTTCAGAACTTGTGGAAAAGGTTTGGCCCAAGGTGGAATCGGGGGAAATGAAGCCCAGTATCTACAAAATCATGCCCATCACCCAGGCCGCGGAGGCCCATGACATGATGGTGCGGGGGGAACACAACGGGAAAATCGTATTTACGGTGAATTAAGGAGGCGCTTGCCTCCTTTTTTATTGCGAAAGCGGGGAAAACCTGCTATACTGATAAAAAACAAAGAAATCGAGGCGAACTCCATGCAATATGATTGGATCATTCTGGGCGCCACCTTCACCGCCGCTGGTATGGCATCGGTTTGGGGGGATCGGGCTTTGATTCTGGAAAGCCGTCCCCAGGCGGGGTATGAATTCATCAGCGCCATGAAATACGGTACCATGCCCGCCGAACCCGGCACCCCCGGTGCCAAGGCGCTTTACGATGTCTTTGCAGAAAAGGGCGTTTTTGATGGGGAGATTCCCTGTCTCTTTTCGGCGGCAGCCCCCTTTTATGAAAGACTTCGGGGGAAGAACGTCCTTCTGAATCTGACACCGGTAGAGGTGGAACGGGTGGAAGGCGGTTTCCGGGTGACTGCCCACGGGGTATCGGGTTTCCGGGAATTTTCCGCCCGGCGGGTGGTGGACACCCGGGTACACCCCTGGCAAATCGCAAGCAAACGGTTGAATCTGCTGATTGCTCCCCCCGCAGGGGAGGTCCCGGCGGTAAAATACGGCCCCGATGGGGATCTTCTGATCTCCTGTCCCCTTGCCCTGACCGATGATTGGCCCACCGCCCGACAAAAGGCGGCGGAACTTTTGAAAAAGCTTCCGCCGGAAGCCAGACTTTTGATCACCGCCGATGAGTTTGAGTATAGCCTGCAGCCGGTTCCCTTGCCCGATAACGGAATCGATCGTCTTCCCTCGGTGGGTTTTGCCAACCCGGTGGAAGCCTTCGAGGCGGGGGAACGCTTTGCAAAGGAGGTTGCCTTATGATCCTTTCGGAAGTACGTGACGGAAAGCTCCTCCAACGGGAAGTGGGAGGCGTGGAATTTGAAAAGCATTACGACGTGATCGTCAGCGGGGTGGGCACTGCAGGCAGTGTAGCCCTGATTCTGAGTGCGGAAAACGGCCTCTCGGTGCTGGGCATCGAAGCCTTCAACTGCGTGGGGGGGACCACCACCATTGGCGGAGTCCAGGGTCCCTATTTTGATACCCCCGGCGGCCGTTACCTGGAAATCGACCGGGCGGCGGAGGAATTCCGGGATCGCTACGCCCTTGGCAATCTGGAAGGGCGGAAGTATGCCTTTGAAGCCCTGGCCCGGGAACGGGGAGCCCAGCTTTCCTACCAGTCCCAGGTCATCGGTGTCTATTTGGAAGAAAAAACAGTGGTCGGGGTTCGGGTGCTGACCCCCGATGGTATTTTGAATATGGCCTGCCGGGTGCTGATGGATTGCACCGGGGACGCCTACGTGGCGGTCATGGCGGGGTGCGAAACCGAATATGGCCGGGGGCTGGACGGCTTGACTCAACCCTACAGCATGGTGTCCTACCAGCGGGACGAAACCATGGTGTACAGCACCAACGTGGATTTCGGCCGGGTGGACCAGCGGGATGACCGATCGGTCAGCGATGCTTTGATCTTTGCCCGGGCCTACGAGATGGCGGAGGATCGGGGGGATAAGCATTTTTTGTACCACATGCCCCTGATCGGCGTGCGGGAGGGTACCCGCATCCTGCCGGAGGAATCGGTGTGTCTCCCCGACGTATTTGCCGGAAAATTCACCGAAGAACCGGCTTTTTATGCCTATGCTGACCTGGACAAGCACGGCTGGGACATTGCCTTTGATGGGGAGAACCTGGGGGATTTTGCCATCGGCGCCAACCTGGGTGCCTACAACCTGGTGATCCCGGTGCCCTGGAAAGCCCTGATTCCCCGGGGTTACGACGGTATCCTGGTACCCTGTCGGGGACTGGGGGTGGACCGGGACATTGCCAGCGCCGTGCGTATGCTCACCGATATGAAGAAAATTGGCGAAGTGGCCGCCGATATGGCCCTTCTTTCTATCACCCACGGCATTCCCCTGAAGGATGTTTCCTACGACGTGCTTCGGGAACGTTGGGTAAAAAGCGGCTGTCTCCAAAAGCCTTACGATGCCGACTACCGCATCGACGGTTGGCGAAACTACGACGGTTCTCCCCTCAAGGTGCGGGACGTCACCTTCCTGACCGATCGGGAAGCACTGCGGGAGCCCCTTGCCACCCTCACCCCCGGGGAAGCCATTTGGTCGGCAAAGCGCATGGGAGACGCGGCAAAGCCGGTGCTTTTGGAATGTCTGGCAAGCCCGGATGAAAATACCCGCAAGCACGCTTCTTTTGCCCTGGCTCTGTTGGGGGACGGGAGCGGGATCGATCTCCTGCGGGATATGGCCAGGGAGCGGGACGGGGTCATGCTCCAAGATTCCCGCAAGCACAACCAACAGCGGGGGGCCATGGCCATCTATTTCCTGGGTAAGCTCCGGGATCGGGAGAGTGTGGACCTTTTGTGCGAAATTATCACCGACCCCCGGGAGGTGGAGCGGCCTGCCTACCACCAGGCGTTTGCCATGGGAACCCGCTACAAAATCGAGGGCTTCCTGGCGGAATATTTCCAGTTCCTGACCGGCGCCACCATGGCCCTGATCCGCATCGGGGATTCTCATCCCGATCTGCAGGGGAAGATTGCCGGGGCTTTCCGGGATGCCTTCGGGGACGGAAGCTACTACCATCGGGTCACCACCCGCCCCCGTATGAGCAGTGAGGGCGGCATGGTAGAAAACATCGCCGCCGTGGCCTTTGCCGCCGTGAAACGGTGGAATGCAGAAGCTGCGAAAAACTGATGCCCCCGGGAGAATCCTTGTGGACGGTGCATTGCTGATAGACAGGGGAATATCGAACAAGGGAAACGGAGGAGAGATCCTCCGTTTTTTGTCATATTGGATC
>JAFYNU010000295.1 GCA_017547975.1 Clostridia bacterium | reverse complement strand
GGGCCGTCGAGGGCGCCGGCCCTTACGATTCGGGCCCCACCGGCCCGAAAATTTCCCTCACGGGAAACCAGGTCATTATGCACGCACCCGGTACGTTTTCCCAACAAAAAATACGCGCCGTTTTCACGGCGCGCACCAATATTGTCAATTTTCCATTGCGAAGCAACCATTTTCCATTGCGAGGCATCAAACTTCCATCGCCAACCGCTTCTTCGCCTTCTTCATTTCATAATAATAGGCAATGATCAGCACGATGTCTGCCCCCACCCAGGCGGCGGGACCGGCGAAGCACACCCCGGCAAACCCGATCAAACCGGGCAGCAGGAAGGACACCGCCACACGCATGACCATTTCGATGGTGCCCCCCACCAGGGTGTAGATGGACTTACCGATGCCCTGGAGGGTACTGCGGTAGACAAACAGGGCGTTGAAGGGCAGGAAGAACCAGGCCAGAATGTTCAGGAAGATCTGACCGGCCTCCAGCGATTCGGCCACCGCCACCGGATCCCCGGTGACGAAGAAGCTCATGATGGGGCTTCCGGCAAAGACACAGAAGAGGGAGGAGAAGGTGGACCAGATCAGAATCAGCAGCAAACCGCAGTTGACCCCCTTACGCACCCGGTCAAACCGGCCGGCGCCGGTGTTCTGCCCGGCGAAATTGGCCATGGTGGTGGACAGGGCAAAGCCGGGCATGGCGACGATGTTTTCCACCTTCATGGCGGCGGTGTAACCGGCGATGGTGTTGGCGCCGAAGCCGTTCAGGGCGGCCTGCAGGATGATCATCCCCGCGGCGGTGATGCTGGACTGGAGGGCCATGGGCAGGCCCAGACGGAACATTTCCTTAAAATAATAGCGTTCCAGCTTGAAGTGATGCTTTTGGAGACGGAGCTCCGGGAAACGCTTTGCGGCGTAGGCGATACACAAAAGGCCGGAAATCCCCTGGGAAATGATGGTGGCCAGGGCGGCACCTGCCACGTCCATCTTCAGGGGCACGATGAAGACCACGTCAAGAATCACGTTCAAAACGCAGGAGATGATCAGGAAGTAAAGGGGGGTCTTGCTGTCGCCGATGGAGCGCAGGATGGAGGCCATCAGGTTGTAGGTGGCGGAGAAGACGGTGCCGGCAAAGATGATGGCCAGGTAGCTTGTGGCATCGTCCAGAATGTCGGCGGGGGTGTTGATCATGGCAAGGATGGGCTTGGTCAGGGGCACCGCAATGGCGGTGACGGCGGCCACCAGAATGGCGGTGAGCACAATGGAGTGGGCTACGGCCTTTTTCAGACCCTCCTCGTCCCTCGCCCCCTTGCGCTGGGCCACCAGAATGGAAAAGCCCCCGGTGAGACCGTAAAGGAAGCCGAAGATAAAGAAGGACAGGCTACCGGTGGTACCCACGGCGGCCAATTTTTCAAGCCCCGCAAAGCGCCCCACAATGGCGGCGTCGGCGGTGTTATAGAGGGTCTGGACGATGTTGCCCAGCATGATGGGCAGGGTGTAAAGCAGGATCAGCCGCATGGGACGGCCCTGGGTCAGGTCAACCGATCGTTTCATAAGTCTCCTCGTTTATTCGTATTTTCCCTATATTGTACCACGATTTTGCCCCCATGGAAAGCCCATCCGGGTGTAAAATTCCACGCAATTTTCGGTTCATATCTTGTGAAAGATGCATTTATCACCCCACCTCCAATTCCCGGGCCGCCATCGGTCCGGAAATGGGAATAAGTTGAAAGTTGAAAATGGAAAATGGACAATGGACAATTTTGGTGCGCCGCCATCGTAGGGGCCGGGTCCCCCGGCCCGAAAATCCCCCTAACGGGAACCCAGACCATTACACACGCACCCGGCAGGTTTTTGCACTGTAGGGAGGCGCATTGCGCATCCGTAAATCCGCCTGCTGCACCCACTCCCCTCTGCCGCACCATCCCCCTTGGCTCTCCCTTTGGGGGAGTGGCGTTGCGTAGCAACGACGAGGGGCGCCACCGTAGGTGGCAATGTGTCACCGAAGGTGACTGAGAGGGTGCCCCCCTCACCGAGG
>JAFYNU010000294.1 GCA_017547975.1 Clostridia bacterium | reverse complement strand
TCTTGCGGGCACCGTTGCCACCAACGTGGCCCAGATGCTTGACGGGATCGATATGGATCGGGTGCGGGACTGCGTGGAAAAGGCAGGACTCCGGGAAAAGGTGGAGTCGCTGAAGGATGGATACGAAACCAAGCTGAACCGGGAGGTATTTGAGGATGCCATCCTTCTTTCGGGGGGCGAGATGCAACGGTTGATGCTGGCCCGGGCGCTTTATAAGGATGCGCCCTTTATCATTCTGGACGAACCTACTGCCGCCCTGGATCCCATTGCGGAATCGGAGCTTTATCAAAAATACCACGAAATGACCGGAGGGAAATCCTCGGTCTACATCTCCCACCGTCTTGCCAGCACCCGTTTTTGCGATCGGATCATACTGATTGCGGACGGCGGTATTGCGGAGGAGGGAACCCACGACGAGCTCATGGAGCTTGGCGGCGACTATGCCCGACTTTATGAGGTGCAAAGTCGGTATTACAAGGAGGAGGAACATGAAGGATAAGAAGCGAAATTCCTGGAGAACGGTTTTTGGTATGAACCATCGGGCGTTAACTCTTTTTTGTACGTACCATCCCCGGTTGGTTGCCGCCCGATTTTGCAGTATCATCTGGGCCGCACTTACCCCATACGTTGGGATCTATCTTTCCGCGCTGGTAATTGATGAGCTTGCCGGGGGAGGAGAACCCCTGCGACTGCAGATGCTCGTGTTGGTGACTTTGGCTTCGGCGGCGGTCATTGCCCTGGGCAGTGCACTGCTCAATAGATGGAAGGAGATCGAAAACGCGGGGATTGTGTTGAAAATGGAACATATCTGCGGGGAAAAACTCCTGGATATGGACTACGTAGACGTGGATGCCACCCAAACCGCCGAATACCTCTCTGCCATCCGGCAGAATCAGAATATCGGCTGGGGGATATATCGGGTCATTCGGGATTACGAGGAGCTGTGTTCGGCGGTATTTACCCTGCTTGGCGGGCTGGCCCTGACGGTCACTCTTTTTACCAGTCGGGTGCCGGAGGAGGCCGGAGCCTACACCCTACTGAATCACCCCATCTTCGTTGTGCTTTTGATCGGCATGATGCTCCTGATCACCTATGCGGCTCCCGCTTTGGCCAACAAGGCGGAAAGCTATTGGGCGCTGAGCGCAAGGTATCTGCAACTGGCGAATCGGCTGTTTAGCTTTTACGGGTTTCGCGGTCATCGGCGTGAGCTCGCCGCCGACGTAAGAACCTACCGCCAGGATCGGATTTGCGGCCGCTTTTTCAGGGAAAACAAGGAGGACACCTTTGGCTCCAAAAGCTTAATGGCCAAGTACGGAAGGGGACCCATGGGGCTTTACAAGGCGGCATCGGCCGCGGTTTCGGTGGTTTTTACAGGAATGGTTTACGGTTTCGTCTGCATGAAGGCGCTGGCCGGTGCTTTTGGCCTTGGGGCGGTCACCCAGTACGTGGCGGCTATTACAAAGGTCTCCATCGGTGTGTCCGGCCTGATTTCGGCGTTGGGAAGTATGCAGAATAATACCGCGTTTTTGGAGCCGGTTTTCGGATTTATGGATATTCCCAATCGCATGTATCAGGGAAGCCTGACGGTGGAGAAACGCCGGGACCGGAAGTACCAGGTGGAATTCCGGAAGGTTTCCTTCCGTTATCCCGGAAGCGAGACCTACGCCCTTCGTAACATAAATATGAAGTTTGAAATTGGCAAGCGCCTGGCGGTGGTGGGCATGAACGGGTCGGGCAAAACCACCTTCATCAAACTGCTTTGCCGCCTTTACGACCCCACAGAAGGAGAAATTCTCCTGAATGGGATCGATATCCGAAAATACAATTACCGGGAATATATGGATATCTTTTCGGTGGTGTTCCAGGACTTCCGTCTCCTGGGGCTGAAGCTTGGGGAAAACGTGGCATCCCGGGTGGATTACGACAGGGAACGGGTTTTGGATTGTTTGGAAAAAGCAGGCTTTTCCGAACGGCTTGCGGAGCTTTCGAAAGGGCTTGATACCTATCTCTACAAAGACTTTGATGAGGATGGGGTGGACCTTTCGGGGGGCGAAGCGCAAAAGGTGGCCATTGCCCGTTCGCTTTACAAGGATGCCCCCTTCATCATTCTGGACGAACCTACCGCTGCCCTGGACCCCATTGCGGAGGCGGAAATCTACAGCAAATTTGATGGAATCGCCGGAGATAAAACCGCCATCTATATCTCCCACCGACTTTCCTCCTGCAAATTCTGTGACGAGATCCTGGTATTCCACGAAGGAGAAGTGATCCAGCAGGGGACCCACGCCGCCCTTCTGGACGACACGAATGGCAAATACTACGCGCTTTGGAATGCCCAGGCCCAGTACTACACCGATTGAACACACAAAAAAACGAGCTCCCTGTCGGATTGACAGGGAGCTTAGTTTTTCGCTATCGGGTTAGATTACAGATTCTTTCTCTTCACCCAAACCACAACGCTGCCAGCCAGCATGATGGCGGGGATGGCGATCAGAACGCCCAGAATGATCTGACGATCGGATTCCAGGGTTACAAGGGAAGATTCTGCAAAGAGCTTGTACTTGAATTCGGAAAGATCGTTGCCGCCGAAGAAATCGCTCAGAACGATGGACATGAAGGTCCAGTTGGTGTAGGAGGAGCTGTTGAAGTAAACGTCGCTGAGAGCATCCCCGGAGGAGAGGACCAGGAGCTTACCGCTGGTGGTGTCACCTTCCACTTCCACGGTGGGAGTTCTGGTGAGCAGGGTTGCAATGCCAAACGAGCCAACTTCGTCGCCGGTTTCCTGGGTGATCTCCTGCACGCTGGTGGCCAGGTTAACCGGCTTGGTGAAGGAGGTTGCCATGGAGGTGAGCAGATCGGTACGGCGCCACGCGTTGGCACCGGCCATGTCGGTGTAGGTCATCTTCACGCTGTTGGGGAAGATGAGCATGGTGTTCATGCCGGTCATGCTGGAAAGCACCTCGGAGGAAATGGTTGCGGCCTTGATGGCTTCGGGATGGGCGGTGATACCGTTGGTGGTATCGTAGATGGCCTGATCGGTTACCGTAACGCCGAATTCCTTCAGGAAGTAGTTCAGGTTGGTGGTATCCTTACTTTCGGTACCCAGGGCAACCATCATCTTACCCAGATCCCGGTTCAGGTAGGCGTCGATGATAGCAAGCTCGTCGGAGGAGTAGTCCTTTTTGGGAGCATTGATCACGATCAGATCGGTACCCTCCGGCAGGGGTTCGGTGGCCAGGTTTACGTAGGAAACGTTGAAGTTGTTGGATTCCAGGAAGGCAACCAGCTTGCTGCCCTCGCCGCCATCCTTGCCGTTGTCTTCGCCCTTGCCGTCCAGCAGAACGGCGTCACGCTTGCTACCGGTGTCGCAGTAGTAAATGGCGGAAGCCAGGGCGTGTTCCAGGTTCAAACCGACGGGAAGCTCTTCGCTGTAGCTGTCGGCGGCACGGAAGTAGATGTAATCGTAGTAGGTAAGCAGACGGTAAGCGGCGTCGCTCTTCACCAGGATGGAGTATTCGGTGATTTCACCGAGCTGGAAACCCTGGGTGAAGGAGGGGTTACGTTCAATATCGACGTATTCCACCGAGATCTTACCGCCCGAAAGGGTGGGATAGCGGTCCAGGATGGAGGCGATACTGGGGCCGTAGATACCAAGCAACAGGTTGGTATCTACTACGTCGGCTCTGGGAGCCAGCATGTAGATTTCGATGTTGTTTTCGACTTCCTTGAGCATTTCCACGGTGGCATCGGAAATGTCATACCGGCGGTCGGAGGTCATGTCGGCCTTCAGGTTAAACCGATCGGTCAGGGCGCTGGCCAGAATGTTCAAAAGGATAACGGCAACGATCACCACGGCGGTGAAGGCCATGGCGGAGGCACCGTACTTGAATTTTTTGCTGAGTGTAAATTTTTTCATGTTCTACCTCCCCAATCAGCTGTAACGCTTCTTTTCAAGCACGCGCGATGCCAGGAAGAGGAAGAGCGCGGCGGCGCTGATGTAATAAACGAAGTCACCCAGGCTGAACTGACCAACCGCGAAGCCCTGGAAGCGCATAAAGGGGGAAAGGTTGCTGGCAAGGTTTTCGATAAAGGGAGTAGCGGTCAGGGAAGCCAGGTCATCCAGATAAATCAGGGCGATGAAAACACCCCAGTTGGAAATGATGGAGACCAAAAGGTTTTCGGTCAGGGAAGAAATGAACAGAGCGATGGACAGGAAGGCGGAGGAGGCGGCGATCAGGGCAATGTAGTTGCCAAACAGGGTCCAACCCTGCAGTTCACCGAACATCATGATAATAACCGGAATGGCAAGGCTCATGACGATGGTGATCAGAATGGCCATCATACCCGCCAGGAACTTGCCCAGCACGATGGATATACAGCTGACCGGAGCGGTTAAAAGCAGCTGATCGGTCTGCTGACGATATTCTTCG
>JAFYNU010000293.1 GCA_017547975.1 Clostridia bacterium | reverse complement strand
GCACAAGCGGGCAGAACTCTGCCCGCTTGCCTTTTATCTTTGTCCCCGAAAGGATGCATACCATGCGCGAAATTTTGCCCGGCAGAGAATACCTGCATTTTAAAAACAAGCGCTACCGCGTGCTGGCCATTGCCACCCACAGCGAAACGGATGAGCAGCTGGTAATTTACGAGGCGCTTTACGGAAACGGCGGCGTGTACGCGCGTCCCTACGCCATGTTCGCCTCGGAGGTAGACCGCGAAAAGTACCCCGACGTGCAGCAGCGCTACCGCTTTGAGCTGATTGAAACGGAATAATACCAATTGGCTATCTATCATTTTTGCAGGTGGTGTCCATGGTGCGAAGTACGGCTGTAAATCTTTGAGAGGAATGCGAATCCGCTCCACCTGATTTGACTTTTGGATGCTGTTAATTGCTGTGTCCTGAAAATGCGAACAGTTCGCAAAACTTGAATTTATGAGGGGTAATATTGTATGTGGTTTGTATTTGCATTACTGTCTGCAATATTTGCGGCACTTACTTCTATACTGGCGAAGGTTGGCATAGATGGGGTAAACTCAAATCTTGCAACAGCTATCAGAACCGTTGTTGTTGTAGTTATGGCATGGGGGATGGTGCTCCTTACCAATGCTCAAAAAGGCTTATCGGAAATTGGTATAAAAAGCTGGATTTTTCTTGTTCTGTCAGGGCTTGCGACTGGTGCATCGTGGCTATGTTATTACAAGGCTTTGCAGATGGGCGAAGCATCAAAAGTAGTTCCGATTGATAAATTAAGTGTTGTAATCACATTGATTTTAGCATTTGTGTTCTTACACGAACAATTTACATATAAATCTCTGATTGGATGTATTTTCATCGGAATCGGAACTTTGGTAATGGTTCTGTAAATTCCAATTTGTCGAACAGTTGCTTATTACAAGCAACTGTTCCCAATGTCGAATGTTTGTGAAATCAATGGAATATTTAGAAGCTAATTCCTTATAGCTTCCTTTTCCTTGAAGGTATTCTGTTACTATTTTTTTCTTGTACTCAAAACAATATGTTGCCATAAAAAAAGCGACCTCCCAAAAGTTAGATTTTGTGGTCTAACTTTTGGGGGCCGGTTCATAACGCATCGAGGATTTTTTATATTTCGATATATATAACCTGATGTTTCTCTACGTTAAAGCGGTTGTCTTGAACTTCCATTTCCGTATAGGTATTATTTTGGTCAATGAGATATGCTTTGAAATGGGAAACGTTCAATTCCACCGTGGTTTGTTCACCGAGATTGGTTAGCAATACGGAGGTTTCTTCGCCGTTTGCAGCAGCGGTGGCATACATATCGTTGTTGTCACAACTGCAGGCGATTTGTGTGCCGAGCGCATATAATTTACCGAATGCTTGAAAACCGTAATAGGCGCATAACGGTTGGTGGTTTAGCGGGTTAAATAAACCGCCGTATACAGACGGGCCGAGTCGTGCATCATAGTAGCACATCATCGCCATTTTGGTGTCTTGTAAGCCACACAGGTTTGCCACCGCGTTGGCGCAAGCAAAGGAGGTACCACGATCTCTGAGATGCGGATTGGGGTTCCATTCGTTAAGATGGATTTCTATGTCACCTAAGCCTGCTTTTTCAAGATACTTCTCACAGAATTTTTGCATTCTGATATTATCGGCGGGTTGCGAATAACTGTGCCAAGTAAAAAAGTCTAACGGCAACTTTTCGGTGGTGACCATATCTATAAACTGATAGAAGAAGTTCATAAAGTGGTTGATACGCTTATCCCAATCGGAAAGTTCGTTGGTGATACCAAACGCTTCACCGGTCACGTCCTGTGCATCTTTAATTTTATAGAACCCGCAGGAAGCGTAACCGCCGATTTTGATACTGTCGCCAAAACACGTTCTTAAATGCTTGGATGTAATGCGGTACAACTCAAAATATTCTTCGGGAGTAGCGCGCCACATGCCGTTTTGCATCATATCGGGGTGCCCGTCCGGCTCGTTCCAAATTTCCCAATATTGGATGTTATAGTGGAAGCCGTTTGCCCAACCCTCGTTGTAATGGCGGATGATATGTTCGCAAATTCTTGCCCATTTCGCCATATCGGCGGGCGGGAAAATGCGGAAAGCCGTAATTTCGTAAAAGTTTTCAATGGTAACACCCAAACGGTATACGGGTTCGCATTTGGCATCCATCAGTCCTTTAATAAGAATGTCGGTAAATTCAAATTCGTAGGATGCGGGGTCGTTTTCATCTGCATCAAAATTTCTGAAAATGTTTGGAATGTCTACGAATAAGTTACCGCCAAACCAACCGCCGACATCGTGCAGGCGGGCATAGGGAATGTTGGCTTCGGTGAGATAATGGAATGTATCTGTGTTGGTTCCTATCATAGGGGGTTGGCCGACACCGTGCATCGGTTTGATTTTGCCGATAACGTTGTTTACATCGATGGTAATGTGTGTCATAAACATAACCTCCTCGCATCCGCTGAAATATGTTCATTATATAATGGGTGTTTGGAATTTTCAAGGGCTTTATAGAATTAATCTTTGCCCTGTTCCGCTAAATCGCAGATGCGACGGATAAGTTCGGTTTCTTTTGGGTTGTACGGGCGGTGTGACGGGCGGAACAAGTCGTGGAACCATAAACGAAAGTCGATATCTTCGTCTACGCCTTTATTGTATCTGTCCCAAAGATTGTTCCAACATTCAAAATACTGTGATTTTCCCGCAACCAAACCCCGGGGAATCCCTTGAAATCGGGTTTGACTTTGAAACAGTCGATATTACAGAAGAATTCCGCGGAAACCGCATCACCTATCGATGGCATGGTGAAGAGGTCATCGGTGCCAACAACGGTGACAGACGGCTGTGCTTCTTTGATACGATCATGTAGCCTGAGCGACATAATCCGAGCCCGCATCTGAAAAAACAAATCTTTTTGTTTGCCTTACTTCCCGAAAAGGTCTTTCATCCGTGCTTCCAGGGCGGCATCGGTTTTGAAAAGGCGGAGATAATCGGTGAAGGCTTGGTTGAGGGCTTCGGGGGTTTTGTGGTAGACCTCCGCCACGGCGGCGGGGATGTCCTGCTTTTGATAAAGGCGGAGGAAGGCATCCATGCCGTAGGTGGCGATCAACCAATCGGTGAAGGCACCCATGATGGGATAGGTGATGGCAGCGTCCTGGGAAAAGAAGAAATCCTTGTCCAGGAGCCTATCCACCGGGAGATAGAGCCCAGCTTTTTGGTAGTAGCCGGCCCAATCCCAGTTTTGGATACCCCACCATTTGCGGTCAAAATACATGGCAAGCCCCTCCCGGATGGCGGGGCAGTCGGGGCGATTCAGGGTGTAGCTGATGAGATGGGCGTCCTCGTGGAAACCGATGCATTGCACGTTTTCGTTGTAGACGGCGTAGATGGTGCTGGGAGGGGAGGCAAAGCCGTTGCAGGGCTCGTTGTCCCCGTAGATGCGGCCAACCTCCTCCGGAGAATCGCACAGGAAGTATTCAATTTTGAAATCGGGCGTCAGGTGCAACACGTCACAGATATACCGGAAGCAGGCTTCCTGGCGGGATGCGATTTGGGCAATATCCGCCTCCGCCCTGGTGTCGGTGCCATAGTGGAAGAGGTAGTGTTCGGTTTCAAATTGTTTCATGGGAAGCCTCCGGTTTTGGTTTCTGCATGGTTGATTGGCTTTAGTATAACAAAAAGAGCCTGCGAAATCAAGAAAAGCAAAAAAGAAGGATGGCAAATTGTGAAGAAGTATGGTACAATACAAGAAAATGGGCGACGCAGGTGCGGATGCCCGGATAAATCATAGGAGGCTCATTATGAACCGTTTACTGGACAAAGTAGCAATCATTACCGGCGGTAATTCCGGTGTTGGCGCGGCAACCGCCATCAAGTTTGCCGCAGAGGGCGCAAAGGTGGTTATTACCGCCCGCCGGGAAGCTCCCCTTTTGGAAGTGGCAGAAAAGATCCGTCAGGCCGGTGGGGAAGTGCTTCCGGTGGTCAGCGACATCTCCAAGGCAGAAGATGCCAAGCGGGTGCTGGACGCCACCCTGGAAGCCTTTGGTAAGGTGGATATTCTCATCAACAACGCGGGTGTTCTGGATGAAGGGCTGAAGGCCATCGATAGCTTCACCGACGAGGATATGAACCGGGTGATTGACATCAATACCAAGGGTACCATGTGCATGATGCGGGAAATCTCTGCCGAAATGGCAAAGACCGGCTATGGCTCCATCGTGAATGTGGCTTCGGTAGCCGGTGTCATGGGTTGCGGCGGCGCGGCCTACGTGGCCTCCAAGGCGGCCATCCTTGGTCTTACCCGTCATACCGCCCTGCGCTTCGTGGGTACCAACGTCCGTTGCAACGCCATCTGCCCGGGTACCATCGTGACCCCCATGGTGGCAGGTATGAATCCCGCCAACCTGGATATGAACATCTTTGGCCAGATGATGAAGCACAACGACCTGAAGGTACAGCCCTGCATGCCCGACGACGTGGCCAATATGCTTCTCTTCTTCGCCTCCGACGAGTCGAGAGCCATTACCGGCCAGACCATCGTCACCGACTTCGGTTCCACCCTGTAAAGCACAGACGAAAATTACGCCAGGCAGTTTTCCTGCCTGGTGTTTTTGATGAAAAGGGAAACTTCACTCGCTTTCGGTTGAATTCTGGAGATCGATTTAGTATAATAAAAGCAATGAGTTGTGGTGAAGGAGAAAGTGAAAAATGGCGTTGATTACCTGCACCGAGTGTGGAAAGCGTTTTTCCGATAAGGCGGCCTGCTGTCCGGAATGCGGTTGTCCCACCGAGGTGGTGATGAAGGAAAGCGATTCCAGGGAGGTGGCGGTAAAGCGGGAAACCACCAGCCGGGAGGCCGAGGCTGCTATGCTAGCTGAGGTGGCGTCGGTCCGGGAAAAAGCAAAGCAGGCGGAGGACCTTTTTGACAGCCGGGACCGGATGATCCAGAGAAAGGCCAGCCAGGATATTGATCTGTTTGGCGGATATGCCACCAGTCGGGTGGTGGAAATCCGGGCGGATGCCAGAAGAGCCTGTGACGACCTGTATACCTCCTACCAGACCCTGGCGGAAACGCTGGATGGCGTTTGCCGTCCCCTGCTTGCCGCCAATCCCGGAGGGAAGGCCATCAAGGCGGTGGCCGATATGATGCGATTCCTGAACGATGAATCGGAAATCGAAAGTAACTTCACCGCCTCCTTTAATGGTTCCAGCCTGGGAAACGTGGCAAATTCCAAGTACGTGCCCAGCATTCAGAATAAAATGGCCCAGAGATTCTGGGAGTCCCAGTATGCCGCCACCCCCTACGCGGCGGAATTTGAAAAGAAGAAGCGACAGGAAGCCGAGGAGGCCAGACAGAAGCGGGAAGCCGAACGAAAGCGCCGGGAAGAGGAAAAACGGGCGGAAGAACAGCGCAGGGCAGAGCAAAAGGCCCGGGACAAGGCCCACATGGAAAAAATAGCCTCTGAAACCCAGGTGTGTGTGAAGGACTACCGGAGGGCTTTGCGGAGCCAGGCAGACCAACACCTCCAAAAGCTGACGGAAGAAATGGAAACGAATGCCCGAGACTTGCAGAAACGGCAGAAGGAATGCCGTGATCGGTTGGAAAAGCTGTCGATTCTGCAATTCCGGGAAAAGCGGGAGCTTGCCCGGGAATTGGAGCGGGTCGAATACCAACTGTCCGGATTGACCGATCCCCAAACCATGGCGGAGGAAAAGGCGAGGGTGGAAGGTATCGTTGCCAAGGCGGCGTCGGAGTATGAAGCGGCAATCGAGGAACACCTGGCGAAGCGTTTTCCGGGGAGTTCATACGCAGGAGAGGCCGCTGTTGCCAGAAAGGACAAGAACGAGTACAGCGAAGAGGCAAGCCTGGCCAAGGAAGGAATCCCCCGGATGCCGGACGCCAGGGCGGTTTTGCAGAGCTACGTAAGGTGAGAAGCTATGATGAACGAAACCAAACCGAAATTTCATATTACCAAGCTGATCGCCATTCTTCTGGCCGTCAGCCTGGTACTGTTGGGGCTTTATGGTGTGTCTTACACGTTGGTACGAAACGATCTGCAGAAAGGCCTGGAGCCCATTCGGCAGGAGCTTTTGGCGGCGCCGGGCGCTGTCGCCGTGAAGACCAAAATTTGTGCCGAACCCGATTCCTATAACCTTCCCTGGCACCTGGAATATCACCTGTTTCTCACGGTGG
>JAFYNU010000292.1 GCA_017547975.1 Clostridia bacterium | reverse complement strand
CGCCTTCAAAATGCTTCTGGGGTGCAGAAGCTGGGTTCTCAATACCCTTTACGTGCTTTGCTACGGCATGCTGAACCTGCTCATTATGAGTACCATCAACTACTACGCCACCTACGTCATCGGCTCCTCCTCGGCGGCCACCTACATCATGGCCCTGTATCTGGTGGTTTCGGTGATCTTCTCCATCCTTTCCATCCCCATTGACAAAAAGCTGGGACGCCGGAACACCATGATCCTTTCGGCGGCGGTGTACGTTTTGGGCAAGATCTGGTTTGTGATCAACCCCTTCTCCATAGGAGCCATTCTGGTGAACGCCTTCTCGGTGGCATTTGCCATGACCCTGGCCTTCGTGCTTTTCAACACCAACCGCAACAACATTGCCGACCTGATCGAATGGAAAAACGGTCGCCGCATCGACAGCATGGTATCCACCTGTGACAATCTGGCAAGCAAGCTTTCCAAGGCCGGAGCCAACCTTTTGATGACCTTTGCCCTGTCCTCCGCAGGATTTGATGCCGACCTTACCACCCAGCCCACCGGTGCCATCAACACCATCAATGCCCTTCTGGGTTGGGTACCCATGCTGATCGCCGGGATCATGTTGGTGGTGGTTATTTTCCACCCCATCGAAAAGGAAATGGCCGCCATGAAGGCTGACCAAAAATAATCCCCGTCTTCCCCTCCCCCGTTGGGTAACCAACGGGGGATTTTTCTTGCAAACCATCCCTGGCTATGCTACAATAATTGGGATTACGAAAAATGAAAGAGGTTACTATGAACACCAGAGTCAAGGACATGACAACGGGGAATCCCCTGAAACTGATCCTGCTATTTGCCCTGCCCCTGATGGCGGGTAACATTTTCCAACAGCTTTACACCGTCGTGGACACCATGGTGGTGGAAAACGCCCTGGGGGTCAACGCCCTGGCTGCCCTTGGTGCCACAGACTGGTTTTACTGGTTGGTTTTGGGTATGGTGCAGGGAGTAACACAGGGATTCGCCATATTGATGTCCAAGGAATTCGGTGCCCGGGAATATGAAAGTCTGCGGAAGGTGGTAGGCATTTCGGCCACCCTTTCCGGAATTTGCTCCCTGTTTTTCATGGGGGCAGGCCAGCTTGTGGCAAAAACGGTGCTGCATCTTTTGAACACCCCGGAAGCCATCATGGATACCTCCCTTTTATACCTTCGGACCCTGCTTTGGGGCATCCCCATCGTCATGGCATACAACCTTTTTGCCTGTATCCTCCGTTCCCTGGGGGATGGGCGGACTCCCTTGGTGGCCATGGTGGTGGCTTCGGTCACCAATATTATATTGGACGTGTTGTTCGTCTTCGGCTTCCGTTGGGGTGTGGTGGGGGCGGCGGTAGCCACCCTGATCGCCCAGGCGCTTTCCAGCCTTGTATGCCTTTATAAGCTTGGCAAAATTGACTTTATGACACTGAAACCCGATCACTTCAAGCCGGAAGCCTTCCTTTCCTGGCGACTGTTCGGTCTTGGTACCCCCATGGCACTTCAAAACGCCATCATCGCTGTGGGCGGGATGATCCTGCAGGGAGTGGTCAACGGATTTGGCGTGGCCTTCATCGGCGGCTTCACCGCCACCAACAAGCTTTACGGCATTCTGGAAATTGCCGCCATTTCCTACGGCTATTCTATGATCACCTACGCCGGGCAAAATCTGGGGGCCAAGCGTCCCGACCGCATCCGCAAAGGGATGCGCTACGCCATTCTGGTGGCCATGATCACCTCGGTGGTAATTGCCACCTTTATGCTGGTTTTCGGTACTGGCATTATCGCTTCTTTCCTTTCTGGCACCCCGGAGGAGGTTGCAGAAGCCACCAAGGTGGGCTATGATTACCTGACGGTGATGAGTTTGGGGCTCCCCATCCTCTATGTGCTCCACGTGACCCGAAGTACCGTCCAGGGTATGGGCAATACGGTGCTCCCCATGGGTTCGGGGATTGCGGAATTCGTCATGCGCACCGGAAGCGCTCTGCTTCTTCCCACCTTCATCGGTTCCTACGGCATATTTATGGCGGAGGTTTTGGCTTGGGTGGGGGCCGATCTGATTCTGATCCCAAGCTACTTTGTCACCGTGAATAAACTGGAACGCCAGCTCGATCAATAAATATACGCCCCAAAGCCTTCTGCTTTGGGGCGTTTTGTTTGCTCTTACAGGCTGATGCGGTCAATTTCGGCGAGTTCTTCTGGGGTAAAGGTGGTGTTTTCCGCCGCCTGGATATTATCCAGGATCTGTTCCGGTTTGGAGGCCCCCACCAGCACGCTGGTCACGACACCGTCCCTCAGGATCCAGCTCAGCGCCATTTGGGCAAGGGTTTGTCCGCGTGCAATGGCCAGGTCGTTCAAAGCACGAATTTGGGCCAGACGTTCCTCCGACAGCGCCTTTTCGTTCAGGAAGCGGCCATCGGTGACGATGCGGCTATCCGCGGGGATACCCTTGAGATACCGATCGGTCAGGAGACCCTGGGACAGAGGCGAGAAGGCGATAATGCCCTTGCCAAGTCTGGCAGAGGTTTCCTTCAGTCCGTTATTTTCAATGGTTCGATTCAGGATGGAATAGCTATTCTGGTTGATGACAAAGGGAACACGCAGATCCCGCAGAATGGCTTCGGCTTTCTCCAGGGTGGGGCCGTCATAATTGCTGAGCCCCACGTAAAGGGCTTTGCCGGAAGTCACCGCCGAAGCCAACGCCCCCATGGTTTCCTCCAACGGCGTGTTGGGATCCATGCGGTGGTGATAGAAAATATCCACATAATCAAGTCCCATGCGTTTCAGCGATTGATCCAGACTGGCAAGAAGATACTTCCGGCTGCCGAAATCCCCATAGGGACCGGGCCACATACCGTATCCCGCCTTGGTGGAAATAATCAGTTCGTCCCGATAGATTCCCAAATCCTCCTTCAGGATCCGTCCGAAATTGATTTCGGCACTGCCTGCCGGGGGGCCGTAGTTATTGGCCAGGTCGAAATGCGTAATGCCATGGTCAAAGGCGGTGAAGCACATCTTCTGCATGTTTTCGAAACGTCCGGTATCCCCGAAATTGTGCCACAGACCAAGGGATACTGCCGGCAGTTTCAGTCCGCTCTTTCCCGACGGGTAATAGGGCAGGACTTCATAACGGTTTTCGGATGCAACGTACATAGTTCCTCCTTATTTTGACAGGGCTTTACGCCCTCATACTTACAAAGATTCCAAAATTTCCCGGGCATTGGTATCCGGTTTGACCTTGGGCATGATTTTCGCCACACAGCCGGTCTCATCGATCAGGAAAGTAGTGCGAACCACTCCCATGCTGACCTTCCCATAATTCTTCTTTTCCTGCCACACGCCGTATGCCTCGATGGCCACCCGTTCCGGGTCGGAAAGCAGCACAAAGGGCAAGGCATATTTTTCCGCAAATTTTTGATGAGATGCTACCGAGTCCTTGCTGACACCGATGACCACCACGTTTTTATTCTTGAATCCCTCATATTCTGCTCCAAAGGCACAGGCCTGGCGGGTACAACCAGGCGTATTGTCCTTGGGGTAAAAATACAGAACGATCTTTTTCCCTAAATAATCCGAAAGACTGATCATCTTCCCATTTTGATCCGGAAGTGTGAATTCCGGAGCTTTCATACCAACTTCAAGCATATAGTTCTCCTTATTCTTTTTCTTTCACCGCTTTTACCAAAAGCATCATAGGACGGCGCATTTCCCAGGGCAT
>JAFYNU010000019.1 GCA_017547975.1 Clostridia bacterium | reverse complement strand
CTTGATCCGCCCCTACTTCGCGAAAAATGCCACGGCAATCGCACTGGGGCCCACGTGGGTGCCGATGACACTGCCGATAATGGTCATTTCCAGTTCGCGGACGCTCTCTTCCCAAATGTGGGCGCTGTCGGCCACGTATTTTTGCAGGAGCAGATCGGAAAGACCGGTGTAGCCCAAAAGCACCGGCCTGGTGAAATCCACCCCGCCGCACTTTTCAATTTCGGTCACCAGCAGGTTGTTGCCCTGCTTGGAGCCCCGTGCCTTGCCCAACAGGGCAATTTCCCCGTCTGCCACCGAAAGCACCGGCTTGATGTTCAAAAGGCTCCCGGCAATGGCCACGGTTTTGGAAATGCGGCCCCCCTTTTTCAAATATTCCAGGGTGTCCACCAGGGCCACGATGCGGATCTTTTTCTTTTCCTCGTCCAGGGTCTGGGCGATGGTGGGGGCATCAAACCCCAGGTCGGCCATTTCCAGGGCCATTTTGGCCAGGATGCCTGCCCCGATGGCCACGGTGCGGCTGTCCACCACGTGGACGTTGTCGTAATCCACCGCGGCGATGATGGCGCTTTGGTAGGTGCCGGAAAAGCTGCTGGATACGGTGATCACCACGGCGCTGTCCCCGGCGGCGGTGATTTTTTCAAAAACCGAGGCAAAGGTGTCCGGGTTTGCCTGGCTGGTGCGGGGGAGAAGGTCGGTTTCCACCAGCTTTTCGTAAAACTGCTGGTGGGTGATGGTGACCCCGTCCACGTACTCCTCTTCGCCGAAATGCACCGTCAGGGGCACCACGGTGGTGCGGGCTTTTACTTCGGGCAGCAGATCCACGGTGGAATCCACGATAATATGAACCTTCATGGGAAATCTCCTTTGACGTTAGATGAAATGAGAAGTTGAAAATACAACAAGCCATATTATACCCTATACTTGTTGAAATGTCAACAAGTATTTTTGGGGAAAGCCGTTGCTTGACTTTCCTGCCATGCTGTGATAAACTTCGGTTACATTCAAAAAAGGAGAGGGTCAAAATGAAACGCTTCCAAACAAGCTCGTCCCTGAATCTGCACGAGCGCATCAAGGAGAACCTTTCGGAGGATATCAGAGCCGGTCTGGCATTCAACAAAAGAATGGGCTTTGACGGAGCCAACCTGGATATGGATACCTCCCATTTCGAAGACGAAGGCTGGCAACCCTACGTGGAGCAGGCCCTTCGGGATTCGGAGGAGATCGGCCTTCCCATCCGGATTGCCCATCTTCCCTTCATCAGCGGCAACCTGAAAAAGGATTGGGACTTTTTTGCGGGCTTCAATGAAAAAATCATCCGGGCCATGGATGGAGCCAGGCTTTTGGGGGTGGAATATGCGGTGCTGCACCCCGTCACCATGGCCCTCCCCGGCACCCAATACAGCAGAAAAGAACAACATGAGCTGGTTGTGCGGAATCTGGCCCCTGTGATTGAGCACGCTGCCAGGATCGGGCTGGACGCCGTGGTGGAAAACATGCGGGTCACCCCCCATTATTACGAATCCCACCGCTATTGCCAGTCCCCCGATGAGCTCTGCGACGTGGCGGACGCCCTGGGCATCGGTGTTTGCTGGGATTTCGGCCACGCCAACATCAGCGGCATCCGCCAGTCGGAGGGGCTCGCCTACGTGGGACGCCGCCTAAAGGTATTGCACGTCAACGATAACAAGGCCTTTGAGGACGACCATTTGCTGCCCTTCATGGGCAATATCGATTGGAAGGACGCCATGCACGGCCTGGCCCTGGCCGGGTTTGAGGGCATGATGAATTTCGAAATTTCCACCGGCAGATTGCCCGGGGCGGTGCGGGAGGATTTTGCCCGCTATATCCTCCACGCGGCAGACCAGCTGATGGCATATGTGGAATAGTTTACCCAATCCGCCGCACCTGTGGTGCGG
>JAFYNU010000291.1 GCA_017547975.1 Clostridia bacterium | reverse complement strand
GATCTCGCCGGTTTCGCCGGGCTGGCATTCCTTGCCGTCGGGATCCAGAACCACTACGTCGTAGAGGGGGCTGGGACGACCCATGGAGCCAATTTTCGGGGTGGAACCCACGAAGTTTGCGATGGAAAGGGTGGTTTCGGTTTGGCCAAAGCCTTCCATGATGGTCAGGCCGGTGGCCTTTTTGAACTGGTTGAATACCTCGGGGTTGAGGGCTTCGCCGGCGGTGGTGGCGTATTTGATGGAGGAGAGATCGTACTTGGACAGATCTTCCTTGATGAAGAAGCGGTACATGGTGGGAGGAGCGCAGAAGGTGGTGATCCCATACTTTTTGAACATGGGAAGGATATCATCCGAATGGAAGCGGTCAAAGTCATAGGTAAAGATGGCCGCTTCGCAAAGCCACTGACCGTAGAGCTTGCCCCACAGAGCCTTGCCCCAGCCGGTGTCGGAGATGGTGAAGTGGAGACCGTCGGGATCCACATTGTGCCAGAACTTGGCGGTGGGATAATGTCCCAACGCATATTTGCAGGAATGGGTGGCGATGCGGGGATAGCCGGTGGTACCGGAGGTGAAGAGCATCAACATGGGGTCATCGCCGCAGGAGGAGTTTTCGCTGCGGTGGTAATGGGTACTGAAACGTTCCATTTCCACGTTGAAGTCGTTCCAACCTTCCTTTTTGCCGCCCACCAGGATCTTGATCATGCCGGGGGATTCGGCAGCGGCCTTTTCGGCTTCCGCCGATACATCGCCGTCGGCGGTGCAGACGATGGCCTTGACCTTGGCGGCCTTGTAACGGTAGCTGAAATCGTGTTCCACCAACTGATTGGTGGCGGGGATGGCGATAGCGCCGATTTTGTGCAGGGCCAGCATGCAGAACCAGAACTGGTAGTGCCGTTTCAAAACCAGCATAACGGTGTCACCCTTCTGGATCCCCAGGGACTCAAAGTAGTTGGCGGTTTTGGCGGAATATTTCTTCAGGTCGCTGAAGGTGAAACGACGGTCGGTCTTGTCATTTCCTACCCACATCATGGCCAGCTTGTCCGGATTCTTTTTGGCAATGGCATCCACACAGTCAAAGGCGAAGTTAAACTTGTCAGCGTTTTTGAAGGAAATGCCGTTGAACACGCCATTTTCGTCCAGGGTGCAGCTGATGAAGTTGTCAGCGACCGTCTTGTCGTGGATTTCGGTTGCTGTGGCGGCCTTGGCGGCGATGATGGGAGCTTCGGGATAATCCTCGTTGACCTGACCATCCTGGGGATTCAGGACGATGGCATGGAATTCACAGCCGCCTTCGCTGACGGCGATCATGCCGTGGGGAATCTGGCTGTTGTAGAAGATGGAGTCCCCTTCGTTGAGTATGTCCACGTGGTTGCCCACTTGAACCTTCAGGGAGCCCTTAACGATTACGTCAAATTCCTGACCGGTGTGGGAACTCAGGGGAATGGGGAGATCCTGCTCTTCCGGCAGATAGGGGAATTTAACAAGGAAGGGTTCAGCAAGCTTATCCTTGAAGTTTGGAGCAAGGTTATTGTATACGAAGCCCTTCTTTTTCAAAATCTTCATACCGCCGCCCTTGCGGGTGATGGTGAAGGATGTCAGGATGGAACTGCGGCCTTCCAAAAGG
>JAFYNU010000290.1 GCA_017547975.1 Clostridia bacterium | reverse complement strand
GAATTGGAGCCGTGGGTGATGGAGGATCCGTATACCAGGAGGGTCTTTTGGGGCAGTTGCTCCTCCCGGGGCGGTTCCACGTCCCCAATAATATCCAGAATTTCAAAGCTCCCCCGGTCGAAGATCACCCGCACCACCTCCGGGGAGAAGGGCTGGTCGAATTCCCGGGCAATTCTTTCCAGCATGGGCAGATTTGCCGAGCGTTTGATCACGTAATCGGCCACTTCATCGGTGACCACCTTGTTAACCTCGTGATCTTCCCAGCCCCCCTGGATGCTGCCCCGGTAAACGTGAAAGATCCCCTTTCCCGCCTTGGTACGCATCCGCAGGGTCACCGTGTCACTTTTCATAACAAAGCGAAACTCCACCCCGGTACTGCCCGTGCATTGCCGTCTTCCCATATCGCTTTCCATGGCATCGTAGACCGCCACCGGCACCCGATACCAGCTGACACTGCCGTTTTCCGGATTTTCTACCAGGGTCCCAATATTATGGATCTGCAGATTTTTATAAATCATAATCCCTTTTTCCCTTTCTTAACAAAGAGGAATACCCGGTTTGCGGGTATTCCTCACCGTTTTTCGATTATCCTCTCAGAGCCACATCGGGATAGTTGGTAATCAGCATATTGCAGCCCAGCTCATCCATGCGGCGCATATCGGCGGCTTCGTTCACCGTCCAGGGGTTCACCAGGATACCGTTCTTGCGGCATTCTTCCACAAACGCTTCGTTCACGCACTTGTAGTGGGGGTGGGAGTAGGAAGCACCGATGTAGGCGGCATAAGCGCCGGCTTCCTTGATTTCGTCCCCGTGGAGCACGGCGGTGCGCACGTTGGGGAAGAGCTTCTTGTAATCCACCAGCGACTGGTGATAGAAGGAGGAGATGATGATTTTGGATTCCAGGCCATGCTTTTGCACCAATTCACCAACTCCGCGCACCAGAGCCACATCGTAAATGCGATCCATGGTTTTAATTTCAATATTCAACTCCATACCCGATCCGTCGAAGAAGGACAGACATTCGTCCAGGGTGGGAATGGCTTCCCCGTCACCAAAGTCAAAGGACTTCAGTTCCGCCAGGGTCATATGTTCCACGGTACCCTTTCCATTGGATACCCGATCGATCTGGTAGTCGTGGATCACCACAATTTCCCCGTCTTTGGTCAGGTGAACGTCGTTTTCACAGGCATGGGCCCCCAGCTTGTGAGCCAAACGGAATGCCTTCATGGTATTTTCCGGAGCATAACCCGAAGCGCCCCGGTGTGCACAAATCATCATTGCCATAATTCGTTTTCCTTTCTATTCGTCCTTGAAAAGATTGCTTCTGGGAAGATCCTCGGAGCTGTAAGCCATATCGCGCTCGATCTGTTCCTCCTGTTTCTGATAAACATACTTCAGAATGCGCCAGACCACCAGCAAAAGTGGTGAGCAAACCAGGATAATGATGGCAGGCAAGGTATTCCCCCGGGCCAACCAGATGATCCCCTGGAGGGCCATGTAGATGAATACCACCGCCGCAAAGGCTTTGAATACCCTCATGCGTTACCTCCCTCAACGAAATGTAAAGCGAAATACCCCTTCCAAAACAGTGGCAGACAGTTTGAGCCGCCAAACACCGTCCCGGCCCCAGGTATTGTTGAATCTGACATCATCAAATTCGTAGAATTCGGCCTCCATCGCAAGTCCGCCCTCCACCGTCAGGGTAACGGGGCCAAGCTTTGCGGTGCTGCCATCGATTTCCGGCTTTTCGAAAGCAATCATGTGGAACACAACCGGCTTCTCTTCGGTCAACCGGATGCTGTCGGTCACGGTGATCACGCCATTCTCCAGGCGGCCGGAACGGTTGAGAAAATCCACCCCTGCCTCCGGCGGGTAGGCTTTATCCATATCGATGGACATCCCCAGGTTATCCGGGTGGTACACCGTATTTTCCGAACGGAACCCGGCACCCACGCCCTGGGCCACACCGCCGATTTCCGGTACGTTGTGGTAGGGGGAGGTCATGGCCGGAATGGTGTAGCGTTCTTCCGGGCTGAAAGTCTTTCGCGAATAGGTTCCTACACCGATATCGATAATGACCGGCTTGCCGTCCCGATAAACCACAAAATTGCCCACATCGTTGTGGTTATGGCTTTCGGCATTGTGTCCGCCCTTCATGGCAAAATAGAAGCCGTGGTCGTAATCTTCCCCTTCCCGGACCATAACCACCGAGATTCCGGGGAATGCTGCATAGGCGGCGTTTCCACCGCCGGTGTAGGCAGGGGTGACCTCGTACTGATTGCGAAGGGAACGGTAGAAGAAACTGATACCCTGTCCCGAAAGAGTCCATCCGTCCCGTGTAGCAATGTAGCTTGCAAACCGCGAAAGCTCTGCATTGCCGGTTCGGCGGCCCATACGGTTGATCGTATCGTAAGGAATTTTCATTTTAGCCGGAGCATCGGCAAAGTTCATGACATAATCCCCGGAAATGAAGGCCTTGCGAATGTAATCGCACATGTTGTAATTCAGTTCATGATTCAGGAAGTTTTCTCTTCCCCCGGTCATGTCGTAAAGAATCTCCAGGCAATCGTAAAGGGCTGCCGCGGCGGCGGTCCAGTAGCTGGGCCCTTCGTCACAGCCTCCGTCCAGGGGATAGGAATCCACAAACTTGTCGAGCATATAAAGCGCCCGGTCGGTGAGATTGAGTCGGCGGTTCATATTTCCCACCGTAACGGCCGTAATAATCAGGATGTTGCCAATGATCCAGGGATTCCAGTTATTGATAAAGGCATGGGGCCCATATCCTTCCCAACGGAAAAGTTCCCGTTCGAAGGGGATCAGAATGTGCTTTTCAACAACATAATCCATCCTCCGGGTAATTTTAGGATAGATTGCATCCAGCTTGTCCCCCAAAAGATAGCGGACCAAAGCCAGCACGGCACCGGTTTCTGAAGAGAAGAGGTCGATAACGTGGGTCTCCCCCTCCACATCCCGGGGCAAAAGGTAGCTCGCCGGAGCCGCATACAGGCCATAGTTATGGGCCGGGATCACCCAGGTGGTCTCTTCGGCAATGAGCCATATAAGATCGATGATCTTATCGAGATACCGCCCCTGATTTTCAATCAACTCGGCTTGGGTCAGAGTTTTCAGCATGATCCGGCGTCGGAACTGCTTGTTTTCATATTCGCTGCGATTGCCGTCCCGAACGTAACGGGCATAGGTGGTTGCCAGAAGTTGGGGAATTTCTTCCCCCAGCATCTCCTCGGCATCGGTCAGAATTTTGTTTCTCTTTTCTGCGGGGATACTTGCTCCCGGCTCCAGATCACAGAAAAGTTTGAAATCCGAAAGGGGCAACAGGGTCTTTGTAAGGTTGATCCTATCAAAAAACTTCATTTTCATCCCTCCATCCGGAGATTTTCAGATTTTTTAGAAACCGAAGTAACGGTTGGCGTTTTCGTAGCTGATACCCTGAACAATGGCCTTCAGGTGCTTTTCATCCATAGGATATTCCCCATCTTCCACCCAGGTGCCAATCAGGTTGCACAGGATCCGGCGGAAGTATTCGTGACGGGGATAGGAAACAAAGGAGCGGGAGTCGGTGAGCATACCCACAAAGCTGCCCAGGCAGCCCAGATTGCCAAGGGTCTTCATCTGGGTTTCCATGCCGTCCCGGGTATCCAGGAACCACCAGCCGGATCCCAGCTGGATCTTACCGAAATCGGGACCCTTCTGGAAGTTGCCCAGCATGGCACCAAGCACCTGCAGATCCTTGGGGTTCACGGTGTAAAGGATGGTCTTGGGAAGCAGGTCATCCACCTCAAGGGCGTCCAGCAGGGCCGCCAGAGGCAGTGCATAGTTGGTATCACCCACGCTGTCGTAGCCGGTGTCGGGACCAAGCTTTTTGAACATGCGGGTGTTGTTGTTGCGGGTGGCGCCCACGTGAAGCTGCATGGTCCATCCGCGCTTGGCATATTCCCGGCCGAAGAAGATCAGCAGTTCGGTATGGTAAGCGGAAATTTCCTTTTCGGTGAGTTCACCGCCGTTCATGCGCTTTTCAAAAATGGCAGCGGCATCCCCCCGGTCGAAGGTAACGGTGCCCAGACCGTGGTCGGAAAGACGGGCCCCGGCGGCATGGAAGAAGTCGATGCGGCTCACCATGTAAGCAAGCAGTTCATCGTAGGTTTTGACACCGCAGGATGCGATATAATCGGCAAAGGTAGGAAGCTCGATATTCACCGCCTTGTCGGGGCGGAAGGTGGGCAGAACCTTGGTGGCAAAGTCGGTGGCGGCAATCTCCTTGTGGAAAGCCAGATCATCCACCGGGTCGTCGGTGGTGCAGACCACCTTCACGTTGGAACGGGTCACAAGGGACCGGGCGCTGAATTCCGGCTTGGCCAGCAGGGCATTGGTGGCGTCGTAAATCTCGTCGGCATTGTCCTCGGTGAGGGGATCGTCAATGCCAAAATAGCGTTTCAGTTCCAGGTGGGTCCAATGGTAGAGGGGGTTGCCAATGCCGTAGGGCAGAACTCTTGCCCAGGCACGGAACTTTTCCCGGGGGTCGCCGG
>JAFYNU010000289.1 GCA_017547975.1 Clostridia bacterium | reverse complement strand
TTGTAGCCCAGGGAGTAGCAGTAGTCAGCATCGAAGTTGGACGGGAAAGCGCAGCGGCCTTCGTAGCCCAGGAAGTGATGCAGCGCGGAGAACTTGCCGGCGTAGGTGCCAGCAGCCTTGCGGGCGGCCAGGATGTTCTTCACCATCACGGAGAAGAGCTTCTCAGACTCGATCAGGGAAACCTGAACGTTGCCGTGCGGGTCGCGCTCCAGGAACAGCTGCTGCTGAATGCTCTGGGGCAGGATGGCAAAGACGGACATGGACTCCTTGGTCAGGCCGGCCTCGATGAAGGCGTACTTGGCGTCCCAGTTCGGCAGAGCGTTGAACTCAGCGGTCTTCTCGCCCGCCAGCAGCTCGTTGATCTCGGCGATGAGCACGGAGAACTCCGGCACGAACTCGACGATGCCTTCCGGAATGATGGCGACGCCGAAGTTGCAGCCCTTGGCAGCGCGGGCGGCGACGGAATCGGCGATGTAATCGGCGATCTGAGCCAGGGACATCTTCTTGGCGGCGACTTCCTCACCGATCAGGCAGATGTTGGGCTGGGTCTCCAGGGCGCACTCCAGAGCCACGTGAGAAGCAGAGCGGCCCATGACCTTCACGAAGTGCCAGTACTTCTTGGCGGAGTTGGCGTCGCGCTGGATGTTGCCGATGATCTCGGAGTAGGTCTTGGTGGCGGTGTCAAAGCCGAAGGAGCACTCGATGTCCTCGTTCTTGAGGTCGCCGTCGATGGTCTTCGGGCAGCCGATGACCTGAACGCCGGTGTTGTGGGCGGCGAAGTACTCGGCCAGCACAGCGGCGTTGGTGTTGGAGTCGTCGCCGCCGATGATGACGATGGCGGTGATGCCGTGCTTCTTGCAAACTTCGGCAACGATGGCGAACTGTTCTTCGGTTTCCAGCTTGGTTCTGCCGGAGCCGATGATATCGAAGCCGCCGGTGTTACGGAAGGCGTTGATGTATTCGTCGTCAAAGATGATGTAATCGTCTTCCAGGAGACCGCTGGGGCCGCCCTTGAAGCCGTAGAGAACGTTGTCCTTATCGGTGGCCTTCAGTGCATCGTAGAGACCGCAGATGACGTTGTGTCCGCCGGGAGCCTGTCCGCCGGAGAGGATAACACCAACAACCTGCTTCTTGGCTTCGGAGGTGTTCTGACCCTTCTGAAAGGTGATTTCGTTCTTGCCGTAGGTGTTGGGGAAGAGGGCCTGGATCTTTTCCTGATCGGCTACGCTTTCGGTGGCACCGCCGTTTTTGACACAGATCTCAGAAATGCCGTTTCTGAGCATGCCGGGGAGCTTGGGGCTGTACTGGTATCTTGCCATCTGGAGAGGTGACAGTTTCATGGATAAATTACACTCCTTACAGTTGATTTGGGTAAATGCCTAGATATCAACATTATACTCCATTTTGAACCAAAGGTAAATAGTCAATTTCTACTATTTTTCCATTTATAGTCCTGCCGGGTACTTGCTGATTGCCTGTCGAAGTGATATAATGAAGAAAAAACAAAAAGGAGAAAAGCTATGCATATTTCCAGAACCCGACCCGAACCCGAACTGCGGGGCATCAGCCTGGTGGCTCCCAATATCCTTTGTCTGGAAATCCAGGAGGGCTGGATCGAAGGGGGAATTCAAATTCCTTACCAGCCCGAAGAAGGGGAAACCCTGGAACCCGATAAGCGAGTGCCCTACCTGGTATGGATCTGCAAGGATGGGGAACGCATTGGTGTGAAGGTTCCCGACCCCCGCTTTGGAGACAAACGCTTCCCCCTGGAAGAGGTGAAGGGGGATCCTTTGAACCTGACCCTTGCGGATGACGCCCAAAGCTACAAGATCAACGGGGTGGCTCCCAAAACCGTATGGCGCAAAACCAAGCCCAACGACTATGCCGACCGCCGGGACTCCCTGTTTGGGGACCCCCTGGTCCATCTGACCGACCCGGATGAATACGTGGATAACCACCGTCGGGAGACCTGTCAGCATATTCTTTACCTGGTAAACGAAACCGAATTTGTTCCGGGAGAAAGCTATATGCTTTCCTTCCCGGAGGGAATGCTGGACAAAAACAACGTGGAATTCCGTTTTGAACCCAGAAATCAGATATCTGAAGCGGTGCACGTATCCCAGGTGGGATTCCGACCCGACGACCCGGCAAAGCGTGCCTATCTGTCCCAGTGGATGGGCCTTGGGGGCGGCATCGACTACGAATTGACCAAATTTGAACTGATCGACGAAACCGGAAATACCGTATTTGAAGGGGACATCACACTGCAGCACGATGACAAGCCCGGCATGATCGGCGGCGCCGCCATCGGTGGCAACAGCGCTGTTTACGAGATGGATTTTTCGGAATTCCAGACCCCCGGTACCTATCGGGTTTTGGTGCCCGAGCTGGGTTGCTCCTTCCCCTTTACCATTGGAGTGGAAGAGAGCTGGCTCCGGGGCTTTAAGGCCAGTATGCACGGCCTCTTCTGCCAGCGCAGCGGCATCGAAACCGGAGCTCCCTACTCCAATTTCACCCGTCCCCGCTGCTACCATCCGGAGGATGGGAAAAAGATTTACCACAGCGAATGTACCATTTTCGAAAGCGGTAACGGCCTGAATGCCTATGGCACCGACAACGGCAACTTCGGCAACCTGGTGCGCAAGGGTACCGATATCGAGGTAGAAAACGCCTGGGGCGGCTACTTTGATGCCTGCGACTGGGATCGGCGCATTCAGCACCTGCACGCCACCCTCATGGGGGAAGAGCTTTACCTCATGTTCCCCGCATACTTTGATGCCCTGAAGCTCAATATTCCCGAAAGCGGCAACGGCATCCCCGATATCATCAACGAAGGCCTTTATAATATCGACTTCTACCGCCGCTTGCAGACCCCTGAAGGAGGCATCCGCGGTGGTGCCGAGCAGGAAGAACACCCCATCCTGGGACAGTGCGGCTGGCAGGATAGCTGGAAAACCTACGCCTACAAGCCCGACTTCTGGTCGGCCTACTTCTACGCCTCTGCCGCCGGCCGGGCCGCCTACGCTCTGCGCCGCAGCGACGCAGCCCTTTCCAAGGTGTACGAGGATTCGGCAGTGAAGGCCTTTGATTGGGCAGAAAAGGATTATGCTGAAAAGCTGGCCGCCGAGGGTCACAAGTGGCACCGCATGGCCCACATGCGGGTCAAGTCCCAGCGGGAAATGGCCGCTGCCGATATCTTCCGCCTTACCGGACGGGAGGATTGTGATAAGCTCTACCGGGAACTGCGTAGCCCCATGAACTACGAAGCATCCTTTATCTACGCCACCCTGCCGGAGGGCATGGGGGATGCGGAAACCCGGGAAGCCTGCCGGAAGTCGATCATCGATGCCGCCGACCGGGCGCTGAAGATTGGGGAAGAAACCCCCTTCCGCCTGACCACCAGCGATCCCCAGATGACCCGCACCGGCCCCTATGGCTCCTTCTACACCATTCCCAATAACGTACAGCTCATCCGGGCTCACTATCTGACCGGGGATGAACGCTATCTTGCCGCGGCGATTGATGCCGCCCAGTTTGCGGCGGGTGCCAACCCCTCGAACCTTTGCTACACCACCGGCATGGGTCCCCGTTGCCCCGAAAACGTGCTTCACCACGACAGCCGCATCACCGGACAGCCCTGCCCCGATGGGGTCACGGTGTTCGGTCCCTCCGGCTGGAACTGGCCCAATGGGGAAATGATCCACATGCTCCGGGAAGACAACCTCTTCCCCGGCGCCTTTGTATGGCCCGGCGCCGAAAGCTACCTGGACGTTTACCGTTATCCCTGCCAGACCGAGTACACCGTGCAGGAATCCATCGGCCCCAATGCCTACCAGTGGGGCTACCTGGCCGCCCGGAGCTGAGCGGGAGAAATACGAAATGCCATCAGGAGGAAGGAAACTTCCTCCTTTTTTGTGCTGCAAAAGGGGGAAAATCTCCTTTACAAGTTCTGCCGAAGGGGATATAATTAAGATAATCAAGATGAAAGGAGCGGGCAAATGCGGGACGGTCTGCGGTTTCAAAAGGGCGATATCCTGGCCATTGGGCTGGTTTTGGTGCTGGCGGTTTTTGCATTCTGCCTGTTCCTGCCGGAAAATGAAAAAGGTACCCGGGTGGAAATCTACCGGGATGGCGTCCTGGCGGAGAGCCTGCCCCTTTGGGAAGAGCGGGAGATCACCCTAGAAGGGGACTACACCAGCGTGATTACCCTTCGGGATGGCCGGGTGGCCGTTACCTCATCCGATTGTCCCGGGGAGGATTGCGTGGCATCGGGATGGATTGACCGGGCCGGACGAAGCATCGTCTGCCTGCCAAACGGTGTGGAAGTCCGTGTGGTGGGAGACTCCGACGTGGATTTTGTGGTGGGGTGACGGGTATGAGTAAAGCAAAACAAATTGCCCTTTGTGCCGTCATGGTTGCCCTGGCCCTGGTGCTTTCCTACACCGAACGGTTCATTCCTTTGCAAATGCTTGTTCCTCTGCCGGGAGTCAAACTGGGACTTGCCAATATTGTCACCCTGGTGGCGCTCTATCGCCTTTCCCCCAAGCATGCCTTTCTGATTCTGGTTCCCCGGTGCATCCTGGGTGCCGCCTTTGGGGGCGGACTCACCGGCCTTCTTTTTTCGCTGGTGGGGGGACTCCTGGCCCTGGGGGTCATGACCATTGCCAAAGGAATCAAGTTCTTTTCGGTGTACGGGGTCAGCATCCTGGGGGCGGCGGCCCATAATCTGGGACAGATCCTTACCTCCATGGTGCTGATGCAATCGGTGTACGTGGGGGCCTATCTGCCCTACTTTCTGGCGGTGGCCATCTTCACAGGCTTTGCCACCGGTGCCGCCTGTGGGGGGATCCTGCGGGTTCTTCAGGGGGTGAAGCTATGAAACGATATTTGGCGCTGTGCTTGATGGTTCTTCTGCTTTTTGCCGGGTGTGCACCGGGAAGGAGAGAGGAGGGTTCCTATACCGAAACCTACATGGATCTTTTCGATACCTTCACCACCATCATTGGCCCGGGAGAAGATGAAGAAGATTTTCAAAAGTCTGCCGATGCGATCCACGATGTGCTTTTGACCTATCACAAGCTCTTTGATATTTATCACGATTATCCCGGTGTGAATAACCTGAAAACCGTCAACGACCAGGCGGGGATAGCCCCGGTGGCGGTGGATCCTGTTATTCTGGAGCTTCTGGCCGACTGCCGGGAGTATTACACCCTGACAGGTGGCCGGGTGAATGCGGCCATGGGAAGTGTGCTGTCCCTGTGGCATGATGCCCGAAACAAGGGGCTGGATGATCCCGAAAATGCCCGCCTGCCGGATGCGGTTGCCCTGCGGGAGGCGGCGAAGCACATGGACTGGGCTGTGGTGGAACTGGATGAAGCCGCCTCCACGGTGTATATCACCGATTCGAATACGCAACTGGACGTGGGCGCCATTGCCAAGGGCTGGGCGGTGGAAAAGGCCGCACAAAATGCCCCGGCGGGTTTCCTGATCAGTGTGGGGGGCAACGTGCGGGTTACCGGCCCCAAAGCGGAGGATGCTCCCTGGGTGATCGGGATCCAGGATCCGGATCAGGCTGGGGTCAATCGGTATACCATTGCGGTGACGTCGGGTTCGGTGGTCACCAGCGGTGACTACCAGCGTACCTACGTCGTGGATGGGATGGAATACCACCATATCATCGACCCTGATACCCTGATGCCCGCCGCTCGATGGAGTTCGGTAACGGTGATTTGCGCCGATTCCGGGCTGGCGGATGCCCTGTCCACCGCGCTCTTCCTCCTGTCCCCGGAGGAGGGGAAGTCCCTGGCGGAAAAATGTGATGCCCAGGCTCTCTGGGTGACCCCGGAAGGGAAAGAATACATGACCGATGGCTTCCGTGCTTTGATACGGGAGTAAAATATAAAAGATAAGAAAGGAAATACCCCATGAAACAGGAAAAACTGGCCATTCTTGGCGGCACCCCCGTAATCCCGGAGGGCAGAATCGACCCGGAAACCTACGACAAGCTGTTCCGAAAAATGGTATTGACCAAGGAAGCTGAGGAAGCGGCCCTGGACGTGATTCGCAAGGGTTCCTTCTCCTTCACCGACGTGACCGAAAAATTCCAGGAGGAATTTGCCGCCTGGCAGGGCACCGAATATGCCATTGCCTACTGTAACGGTACCATGGCTCTGACCTCCGCCATGTACGCCATTGGCCTTGGGGAGGGGGACGAGATCATTTGTCCCACCAAAACCTACTGGGGGAGTGTGTCCCAGGCCATCAACTTTGGAGCATCGGCAATATTCTGCAACATCAACGATAATCTCAGCCTGGATCCCACCGATCTGGAACGCTGTATCACCCCCCGCACCAAGGCTATCATGGTGGTGCACTACTATTCCTATCCCTGTGACATGGATCCCATCATGGCCATTGCCAAGAAGTACAATCTGAAGGTGATCGAGGACGTGTCCCATGCCCAAGGCGGCCTTTATAAGGGCAAAAAGCTGGGCACCTTTGGGGATGTGGCGGCCATGTCGCTGATGAGCACCAAATCCCTGGCCTGCGGCGAGCTGGGTATGTTGGTGACCGACGACCGCACCATCTACGAACGTGCCATGGCATTCGGTCACTACGAACGCAACAACGAAAACTACATCAAGGAAACCGACAACCTGAAGGATTACTTCCACATTGCCCTGGGCGGGGTGAAGGGGCGTGCCAACCAGGTTTGCACCGCCATTGCCCGGGATCAGCTGAAGCACTACGATGCCCGCAGTGCCGAAATCCGCAAGGCTATGAATTACTTCTGGGATCAGCTGGAGGGCCTTCCCGGCATCCGTGCCATCCGGGTGGACGAATCCACCGGCTCCAATATGGCGGGCTGGTACGAACCCCACGGTGCCTATTATCCCGAAGAGCTTCACGGCCTTTCCGCCAAGCGCTTTGCCGAAGCGGTTCGGGCCGAAAACGGCGGCTTCTGCTACGAAGGTGGCAACTTCTGCCTGCACACCCATCCCTTCTTCAAAACCTTTGATATGACCAACCGGGGTACCCCTTCCCGCATTGCCTACAACGATCGGGACGTCCGGGATGAGGACCATCTGTGCGACCCCTCCCTGACCAAGTACTGCTTCTCCGCTCCCCGATTCAATTACTTTGACAAGGAGATCATTGATCTTTACGTGGCGGGTTACCGCAAGGTCATTGAAAACCACATGGATCTTCTGGAAGGGGACGAAAACAAGGTGCAGGGCGGCCGTTGGTATGGCTCTGAAAACCAAAAATAAAGGATAAATCGTATGAAAAAAGTGATCATTTGTACCGACCTGGAGGGCGTCAGCCTGGTGGACAGCGTGGATATGATGGAGGGGGAAGGCTACGCCTTCGCCTGCCGTCGGCTGGCGGAGGACCTGAACGCCGCCATTGCCGGATGCTTTGATGCCGGGGCGGAGGAGGTGTGGTTCCTGGACGGCCACGGCGGCGGGAAAAACATCGACCGGAGCCTGGTGGACCCCAGAGCCAGGGAAATCACCAATTTTAACGATCCTGCCATTTTCGAAGATTGCATTGCCTACATGGAGGTGGGTCTTCACGCCAAGGCGGGTACCAAGGATGCATTTTTGGAACACACCCAAAGCTCTAAAACGGTCCATGATTACCGCATCAACGGGGTTGCTTACGGAGAATTTGCCCAGGGGGCGGCCTACTGCGGTGCCTATGGGGTTCCCTTCGTTATGCTCAGCGGGGACGATGCCCTCTGTGCCGAGGCAAAGGCCTTGGTGCCGGAAATTGCCGCCGCATCGGTGAAAACGGCAGTGGGGCGGAACAAAGCGGTTTGCGTGGATGGGGAAGAAGCCCTTCGGCGCATCCGGGAAGCGGCCCGGGACGGGGTTTGCCGTGCCGGGGAGATTGCCCCCTGGACCATCGCCTGCCCGGCGGAGATTTCCTTTAGCTTCCACTTCGTGTGGCACTGTGACGATATGGAAAAAGTCTTCCCCCATTGGAAACGGGTGGACGGACGCACCATGACCAAAACCATTGACCGGGTGGTCACCTACATGGACCTGAATCTGGCATAAGGAGAAACCGAAAATGTATAAAATAGACGCCCACAACCATCCCTACTACCACGGCCGGGACTTGAAGGGTATGCTGGCTAACATGGATAAATACGGGGTGAATAAGACCTGCCTGCTTTCCTGGGAGGCCCCCATGAACGAGGTGGACCCCCGTACCTGGTGGTCTTTTTCGCCCCATCTGGATGAAAGTGTGCCGGTACCCCTCCGCCATTGCCTGGAATATGCCGATCAGGCTCCCGACCGGTTTATCCTGGGTTATGCCCCGGATCCCCGTAAACCGGGTGCCATCCAGCGCATGAAGGCCGCAGTTGCTACCAACCGGGTACAAATGTGCGGCGAGGTCAAGCTCCGGGTGCAGTATGACGATCCGGATGCGGTGGATCTCTTCCGCTATTGCGGCGAAATGGGCCTGCCCGTTACGCTCCACTTCGATTATCCCGAAGCCCAGCTTTCGGGCACCGACTACCCCAGAAGGAATTACTGGTACGGCGGTAGCATCGACGCCCTGGAACGTCTCCTGAAACTTTGTCCCGAAACCAATTTCCTGGGCCATGCCCCGGGCTTCTGGTGCCACATTTCGGATGACGAGCTGGGCTTGACCCAGGCCTATCCCAAGGACCCGGTGATCCCCGGCGGTCGGATCGAACGCATGCTGGAACGCTATCCCAATCTCTATTGCGATTGCTCGGCAGGCTCCTGCATTACCGCCCTGAGCCGGGATAAGGCGTACACCAAAAATCTGATCCTTGCCCACCCCGATCGGTTTATTTACGCCCGGGACTACTACGATAACCGTCTGGCGGAATTCATGGACTCCCTGGATCTGCCGCCTGCGGTTCAGGAAGGGTTCTACCATGGCAATCTGGAAGCCATCCTGCCCCCCGTTCGGATTACCACCACGGAATAATACGGATGGTAATAATATAACAAAAAGTAAACCCCCTGTGAGAACTCACAGGGGGTTTTGTGAATGCGGAGCTTATTTTACCACGATGGTGTAAATGCGGCCGGGGACGTATTTTTCCATGGCAATATTCTTGCCGGCAATGGCCTGCTGGACCGATTCGCTTTCCATGACCTTGGCCTTTACCACGTCGGCGGGATCGTCAGCACCCACTTCAATGACGTCGCGCTTTTTGCCGTTGACCTGTACCGGGATTTCCACGGTATCGCTCTTGGCAAGCTCTTCGGAATGGACCGGCCATGCGGCGTAGGCAATGCTCTCGGTATGCCCCAGTTCCTGCCACAGCTCTTCGCCGATGTGGGGACAGATGCAGGAAAGCATCTTTACAAAGCCCTCGGCGTATTCCTTGGGGCAACTGCCGTTTTTGTATACGGCGTTGACGAAGATCATCATCTGGCTGATGGCGGTATTAAAGCCCAGGGATTCAAAGTCGCTTGTGACCTTTTTCACGGTCTGGTGGTAATCCCGGGTCAGCTTGTTATCGTTGGCTTCGGTAATGTTTGCGCCGTCGGCAAAGAAGTTCCACACACGGTTCAGGAACTTTCTGGCACCGTCTACGCCGCTCTTGCTCCAGGGCTTGGAAACCTCCAGGGGGCCCATAAACATTTCGTAAAGGCGCAGGGTGTCGGCACCGTAATCCCGGACGATATCGCTGGGGTTAACCACGAATTCGGGGAAGCGCTTACCCATCTTGATGCCGTTTTCGCCCAGGATCATGCCCTGGTGAACCAGCTTCTTGAAGGGTTCCTTCACCGGGCTGATGCCCTGGTCGTAAAGGAAACGGTTCCAGATACGGGAATACATCAGGTGGCCCACGGCGTGTTCGGGACCGCCGATGTAAAGGTCAACCGGCAGCCAGTGCTTCAGAAGCTGGGGATCGGCCAGTTCCTTGTCGTTCTTGGGATCGATATAGCGCATGTAGTACCAGCTGGAACCGGCGGAACCGGGCATGGTGGAGGTTTCGCGGGTGCCCTTTACGCCGTTCTTGTCGTACTTTTTCCATTCGGTGGCATTTTCCAGGGGGGCCTTGCCGCCCTGACCCTTGTAGTTGTCCAGAACCGGCAGAACCAGGGGCAGTTCTTCATCCTCCAGTACGTGAATGCCGCCGTCCTCGGTGTGCACCACCGGAACCGGTTCGCCCCAGTAACGCTGACGGGCGAAGATCCATTCCCGGAAGTGGTAGTTTACGGTGCGCTTGGCAACGCCCATGGCTTCCAGCTTGCAGGTGATGGCTTCCTTGGCTTCCAAAACCGGCATGCCGGAGAATTCTTCGGAATTCATCAGGACGTAGTTCTTGTTCAGGTAGGTCTGCTTTTCCATGGCGTGATCCACGATTTCCACATGCTCATCCTTGTGGTCGATAACCTGGATGATGGGGATGTTGTGGACCTCGGCGTATTCGAAGTCACGCTGGTCGTGGGCGGGAACCGCCATGACGGCGCCGGTGCCGTAGCTTGCCAGAACGAAATCGCCGATGAAAAGCTGGACTTCCCGACCGTTTACCGGGTTGATACAGGTCAGACCCTTCAGGGGGCAACCGGTCTTACCCTTGTTGAGCTCGGTGCGTTCCATGTCGCTCTGCTTGCGGGTGGCTTCGATGTAAGCCAGAACTTCTTCCTTGTTT
>JAFYNU010000018.1 GCA_017547975.1 Clostridia bacterium | reverse complement strand
GTTCCTCTCTGGCGGCCAACGGCGTCAATTTCATCAATAAACACAATGGCAGGTGCCTCTTTTTTGGCCTGATCAAACAGGTCGCGGACACGGCTGGCACCCACACCAACGAACATTTCCACAAAGTCGGAACCCGAAATGCTCAGGAAGGGAACGCCGGCTTCACCGGCAACCGCCTTTGCCATGTAGGTCTTACCGGTACCCGGAGGACCCACCAGCAGGACGCCCTTGGGAACACGGGCACCGATGTCGGCGTACTTTTTGGGGGAACGGAGGAAATCCACGATTTCGGAGAGTTCTTCCTTTTCCTCGTCTGCGCCGGCTACGTCCTTGAAGGTGATCTTGCTCTTCATATCGACGCCCACCTTGGCTTTGGCCTTGCCAAAGTTCATGGTCTTGGAGCCGCCGCCCGATTGATTCATCAGGAAGAAGAACATGACCACAAACAGGATGATCATGATGGCGTAGGGGATCAGGGAGAGCCACCAGTTATCGGCGGCGGGACGGTAATCGTAATCAACGATGGCGGATTCTACACCGTCTTCCTCGAAACCCTTCTGGATTTCCATGAATTCGGTATAGAACATGGAGGGATAGGCGACTTCGTAATTTCGGATCTTCTCTTCGCCTACCACGGTATATTTCAGAGTGGTATCGTCCAAAAGGAAGGAATCCACTCGGTTTTCCCGGAAGTCTTCCATGACCTTCTTATAGGTCAGGGCGTCGGCGGTGGGAATTTGCGAATCGTAGAGCATGGTGAGCACCACGACCAGGGCAACAAAGATAACGATGTAGAAGAGTAACCCTTTATGGTTGTTTTTCAAAGTATCACACCTTTCATAGTTGGGACATTATGCGTATGCTTCGGGTTTCAGCACCGCTATGTAGGGCAGGTTGCGGTATTTTTGGGCATAGTCCAGGCCATACCCGATGATGAAACGGTCATCCACGGGGAAGCCCACGTAATCGGCCTGAATATCTACCTTGCGGGCAACGACCTTGTCTTTGTCCAGAAGGGTACAGATCTTCACCGATTCGGGATGACGCAGACGGATCAAATCCCGGATGAAGCTGAGGGTCGTACCGGTATCCAGAATGTCTTCCACCAGGAGGACGTGCTTGCCCTTCAGGTCACGCTTGATATCCAGGTTGATTTTGATGTTACCCGAAGTGGTGGTGGAGTCGCCGTAGGAAGAAACCACCATAAAGTCGATGGTCATATCCACGTCCATGGCGCGGATCAGGTCGCTCATGAAGATGAGGGAGCCCTTGAGCAGGCCAATGACAAGCAGATCCTTGCCCCGATAATCGGCGGTGAGCTGTTCGCCCAATTCGGCAACGCGTTTGGTAAGTTGTTCCTGGGTGTAGACTATTTCCAGGCAATCAGGATGCATCTTATGTTCCATTCAGATATCCTCCATTGTTTTTTACAAAATCAAGACGTATGGCCGGTTGGCCAATGCTGTCCACCCGTTCAGGGAAGGACGGGCCGAGAAGATAAACGCATATAATCCTCCCTCCGGCTTCTAAAACCGGAATGCGTTCTCTTTCGGCTTTGGGGATTTTGCGATCTATAAAAAGCCGCTTCAACGACTTTTTACCATTGGGGCCCACCCACTCGTCGCCGCTTTGCCGGGGACGGACCAGGACCGAACCGGTTTGGGGACGAAGGTAGATGGTGCTTGGGGAACAGAATGCGGGCCCCGGGAAGGGGCGATGGGTGACGATGAGAGAAAGGTCTGGGGTCAGCTGATAGGTACCATCCTTTTCCAGAGAAATCTCCATCCGAGAAAGGGGGGGGAGCACTTCCAGCCCGGGAAGCAGATAGTCATACCGGCGGGCAAGGGTACAGCCACCGGGAAGGCTGACGGTACCCGAAGGGCTGTGACCCGACGCAAAGAGAGCTTTGATAGAAAGGCAGACAGCCCGGTTGAAGGGAAGTCCCATATCGGCAAGATAGAGCTTCAAAACCCGGGAAGAGATGGGAGCCGGAAGGGAAAAAAGATCGGCCGCCAGAAGAGTGTCCCCCGCCAGGCGGGAAGCATACTCCCTTTGGGCAAGACTTGTAAGATAGTCATCGTCCTCCGAAAGAGCATCGGCGGCTTCCCGAAGCTTTTTTGTGAAGGCGGGATTGAGCTCCCGCATGACCGGCAGTACGTGGTGCCGAAGCTTGTTCCGGGCATAAAGATCAGAAAGGTTGGTGCTGTCGGTGACGTATTCCAGGTGGTGATAGGCGCAGTATTCCTCGATTTCCTTCCGATCCACCCCAAGAAAGGGGCGAATCACCGTCACGTCCCCCAGGGGACGGGTGGCGGGAATGGAGGAAAGACCCCTGGACCCACTGCCGCGGGCCAGGTTGAGGAAGAAGGTTTCGGCGAAATCGTCCCCATGGTGGGCCATGGCTACGTAGGCACAGCCCTGGGATGCGGCAACCTCTTCAAAAGCCGCGTAACGGACCTTCCTTGCGGTATCCTCCGGAGAATCTCCGGTGGTTTTCACAAGGGCTGGTACGTCTGCCCGGCGGCACAAAAAGGAGACGTTCAGCGATTCGGCAAAGCTTTTCGCAAACACCTCATCCCGGAGAGCTTCCTCCCCGCGGATGCCGTGGTTTACGTGGAGAGCTACCAGACGGCCCGAACCGAAAAAGCTTGCCAAAAGGTGAAGCAAAGCGCAGGAATCAGCACCGCCGGAGAATCCCACCAGAATGCGGGCATCGGCGGGAAGCGCTAAAGTTTCCAGAAATTGGACGGCAGGAGCAAGCATGACTTATTCTCCGGCGCCCGGAGGAAGGGCATTGTCAAAGCGGGATTCCTCGCTCATGAAGCGATAGTATTTACCGATCCAGTGGAAGGATACCTTTTGGGTTTCGCCGTGACGGTTTTTGGCAACGTGACAATCCACGGTATTTTCGTAATTGGGTTCCATCTCGTCCGGGTGGGAAAGGAACATGATGATGTCGGCGTCCTGCTCAATAGAGCCGGAGTCACGCAGGTCGGAAAGACGGGGGCGCTTATCGTCGCGGCTTTCCACCGAACGGGAAAGCTGAGCACAACACAGCACCGGCACGTTCAACTCCTTGGCCATGATCTTGAGGGCCCGGGAGATTTCCGCAACCTCCTGCACACGGTTATCCAAACCCTTGCCGGATTTCAGGAGCTGCAGGTAGTCGATGATGATCATACCCAACCCATCACCCAGGCGGCGGCACTTGGCCTTGATCTCACCGGGGGTGGTATCGGGGGTATCGTCAATGTAGATCTGGGTGCCCGAAATGAGCTGAGTGGATTGGGCGACCCTTTCCCATTCTTCCGGTTCCAGGGAGCAGGTGCGGAGTTTTTTGAATTCCACCAGAGCCTGGCTGGAAAGCAGACGCATAGCCAGCTGTTCCCGGCCCATTTCCAGGCTGAAAATGGCTACCTTTTTATTTGGGGCATTGCGAGAGGCGTTGAGAGCCAGATTGAGAACGAAGGAGGTTTTACCGACACCGGGTCGGGCGGCGACGATAAGCATATCGGAGTTGTTGAGACCGGTGAGGACCCGGTCCAGCGATTCGAAGCCGCTGGAAAGACCGGGGAGCTTGCCGCCGTTTTTTTCCACCATTTCAAAGTGGGCGTAGGTGCTTTGGATGACCGAGCGGATGTGCACGAGCCCATCCCCGGCGGAATTGTAACGCAGGGCGTAGATACCCTGCTCTGCCGATTCGATCAGCGATTCCACGTCGCTTTCTCCGGCCATGACCTTGTTGTAGATATCCCCGGTGACCTCCGCCAGACGGCGCAGGATGGACTTTTCCTTGACAATCTTGGCATATTCCCGGAAGTTTGCCGAGGTGGGGGTTGTGGAAAGAATCTGGGCCAAATAGGATTGACCGCCCATTTCATCAAAGGAACCACTGCGTTGCAGTTCGTTGGTCAGGGTAACCGAGTCAATGGGAAGATTGAAATTGAACATGCCAAAGAGAGTCTCGAAAATCGTGCGATTTTCCGGGACATAAAAATCCTCTGCCTTCAGGAGACTGACAATCTCCGGTACGCATTTTAAAGGGTCGATAAGCATGGCACCCAGCACCGACTGTTCGGCGACAACGCTGTAGGGTACCTTTCGGCCAATCAGTTCACTTTCCATCCCTGGTTTCCTTCCGGTCTATTTTATGCCTGAATCAGTTCCACCTTCATGGTAGCACTGACGTCTTCGAACAGTTTAACCTTGACTTCGTAGGTGCCAAACTGCTTCAAAGGTTCTTCCAGTACGATCATACGACGGTCCACGTCCACCTTGAACTGGGCCTTCAGGGCCTCGGCGATTTCCTTGGTGGTGATCGAACCGAAGAGCTTGCCGTTGCTGCCGCCCTTGGCGACAACCTTGACGGTGGCTTCCTTCAGCTGTTCCTTCACTTCCCGGGCACGTTCCCGGTTCTGCTGAAGCTTGTGGGCATCCGAAGAAGCCTTCTGCTTGATTTCATTCAGGTTGGCGGCATTGGCTTCCACTGCAAGACCCTTGGGGAAGAGGAAGTTCCGGGCGAATCCGTCGGAAACGTTGACCAGCTGGCCCTTTTTGCCCTGGCCGCGAACGTCAGCTTTCAAAATAACCTGCATATTCAAATACCATCCTTTTCATTACATTTGTGAAGTATAGTTGTCAATGGCTTCGGTCAACATGGCATAGGCTTTGTCCAATGTGACCCCATTGATCTGGCAACCGGCCGCAGTCAGGTGACCGCCGCCGCCCAGACGTTCGAGAATGAGTTGTACGTTGATTTCCCCAAGGCTTCGGGCCGAGATACGGACCTGGTTGCCGGCGGGGAAAAGCACGAAGGAAGCACGGACACCCACCACCGACAGAAGCTCGTCGGCGGCTTGAGCCGCGATAACACTGTCCACCGATTCGGGGCTTTTGACGATGGCGTGCATCTGCTCGTAGAAAATGGTGTGTCGGATCAGTTCGCTTCGCTTAAGGTAGTTATCGAAGTCGTTTTGGAAGAGATGCTTGACTTCCAGCATATCGGCACCGATGCGCCGCAGGAAGGAGGCGGCATCGAAGGTACGGACACCGGTTTTGAGGGTGAAGGTTTTGGTGTCCAGCGAAATGCCCGCCAGGAGGCACACCGCCTCACACTTGAGAATTTCGTTGGGGTTCACCAGGTATTGGAGCAGTTCCACCACGATTTCACAGGTGGAGGAGGCGGAGGGTTCGTGGATATTGACCGCCGCGTCTTCGATGTAATCGGCAGCCCGGCGATGGTGGTCGATAACCGCAACCCGGTTGAAGGATTCCAAAACCGTGGGGGATTCCACGTACTGGGGTCGGTTGGTATCCACCACGATCAGGAGGGAATCGGCGGTGGCATCCACCATGGCCTCTTCCGGGGAGATCAAGACCGACTTGTATTCCTCCTGCTTGGAAAGCATGGCAAGCATGGGGCCGGTGTTGTTTTTTTCGGTATCGATGATGATGGAGGTCTTTTTGCCAAACTTACGTCCGGCACATACAAGACCTACTGCGGCCCCCAGGCTGTCGTTATCGGCAAAGCTGTGGCCCATGACGTAAAGGTTTTCGGCGTCCCGGATGAGCCCCCCAAGAACGTTTGCCATGATACGGGATTTGACCTTGGTTCGCTTTTCGTATTCGCTGCCCCGGCCGCCATAGAAGTCGAAGCTTAATCGGGAACGGACTACCACCTGGTCACCGCCCCGGGAAAGGGCCATATCCAGCGCCAGACGGGCATTGTGCATGGAATCCCGCAGGGTGTCACCATCCCGACCGATGCCGATGCTGAGGGTGGTGGCGGAATCGGCCAAAACCGGATTCTGGGACAACTGTTTCCGAATGGAAAATTTTTCTTCCAGAAAACGGCGGAAATGCTTTTCTTCGAAAATAAAGATAAACCGATCCCGGTCTACCTTCCGGAGAACGCCTCCGGCAGGATGGGCCCAGGCATAGAGTTCCTTTTCCACCGCCGCCTGGATTTCGCTTCGACGGGAGTCGGAGAGGTTATTCATAACCTCATCGTAGTTATCAAATACGATTTCGGCACAGATGACGTTTTTGTCCTCGATACTGCGCTGAAGGGTGAGGAGGTCGGTTTTGTCCTGCCAATAGAGAATGACCATGTCGTCCTCGTCAGAGGTGATATCCCCGGCATCAAAAATCGAGCCGTAGATGGTGTAGACTTTACCGGCGTAGTCGATGTCGTAGGGGCAGATGGTAGCCCCGGCGGTGAGCCAGCGAAGCTCAAACCCGGGAATGATGTCGGTTAATTTGACGTCAAAAAGTTCCTGCAGGTCGGGATTGAGTTCCTTGAAGCTATCGTTGCACCAAATGATTTCACCGGACTG
>JAFYNU010000288.1 GCA_017547975.1 Clostridia bacterium | reverse complement strand
GGTAAGACCTATCTTGCCGAAAGCTGCGGTAAGCTTTTGGGACGGCCCATGCTGGTTGTGGACATGAGCGAGTATTCCGATAACCTGGCCAACAACAAATTCAATGGGGAACACGGCCAGCCCGCCGTGGTCACCGGCTTCATTCGGGAGCATCCCAACGGCATCATCGTATTTGACGAAGTGGAGAAGGCCCATCTCAATACCATCCACCTCTTCCTGCAGATTCTGGATGCCGGGCGTATGATGGACCATCAGGAAAACCGGGAGGTTTCCTTCCGGGACGCCATCATCATCATGACCACCAATGCCGGCAAGTCGCTTTATGACGACAGCACGGTATGCGACCTGTCGGGTACTCCCCGCAGTGTCATCCTGGATGCCCTGCGTACCGACATGAATCCCCAGACCCGGGAACCCTTCTTCCCGGAATGCATTACCACCCGCATGGCAAACGGCCACGTGATCCTGTTCAATCACCTGGAGCCGGGCTCCCTTTTGGAAATTGTCCGGGACGAAATCCTGCTGCAGGCAAGTCTGTTTGAAAAATCCTCCGGCATCAAGCTGGATCTGGATGCGGAAAAGCTGGCTGCCCTGACCCTTTACAATGGCGGCGGCACCGCCGACGCCCGTACCCTGCGGGGGCTTGCCCGGAATATGGTGGTGAGGGAACTGCAGGAAATGGTCATGCAGCTTTACCGCAACAAGCCCCAGTGGGTGGAAAGCCTGAAAACCATCAGCCTGAAAGTGGACGTGGAAGAGGAAGATCCTGCCGTTGCGGATCTTTTTGAATCGAAGGAAGCCATGTACGCCCTGGCCCTTACCGAAAAGGACGGTGTCCTGCTCCGCCGGGAAGGCAAGCGGCAGAATACCGTGTTTGACGTGGTCAAGGGAGAAGAAGCCTTCAAACGCCGCGCCCGTGGCGTGGTGGACTACGTACTCATCGATCCGGTTTGCGGCCGGGAGGAGGCGGAAGAACCTCTGCCCAGCGACATCGAGGACCTGGATTCGGTGGGGATGCGTATGTTTGATTATATCCGGGAAGACTTCCCGGAAATTCCGGTTTACGTGCTGGATACGGTGGGGGAAGCTCCCCAGTGCTTTGAAACCCTGCTTGGCCGGGGTGCCCGGGGTATCGTCCGTACCGGAGAAACTGCCGTTCTTGGGGAAACCCTGGAAAATCTCTCCTTCCACGCCCGCATCAATAACGCCGCCTACCGGTTGGCAAGATCGGGCAAGTTCCTGACCTATAACTGTGCCCAGTATATCCCCGATGCCGAAAGTGTTCTGGTTATTTTTGAACGCCTGAGTCTGAAGAGTGCCCCCCTGGCTGGGGACGCAGGTAGCATTGCCCAGAAGGGAGAAAACAACAACCTGGGCTTCGCCGCCATTATTGGCTGCAAAAAAGCCAAGGAAACCCTGGGTGAATACTGCAAAGCCCTGGATAATCCCCGTAAGATCGCCCTTTCCGGCAAGAAAATGCCCAAAGGAGTTCTGCTTTACGGGCCTCCGGGCACCGGCAAAACCATGCTGGCCAAGGCCATGGCAAACGAGTGCGGGGCCACTTTCTTCCCCACCTCGGCCACCAGCTTCTTCGGCCCCTACGTGGGGGAAACCGAAAAGAACATTCGGGAGCTTTTCAAAAAAGCCCGTCGGTATGCGCCTTCGGTGATTTTCATTGACGAAGTGGATGCCATTGGCCGCCGCCGTACCGGATCCTCCTCCACCAGCCACAACGAGGATGCCCTGAATACCTTCCTTGCGGAAATGGACGGTTTTGTCACCGACGAAAAGCGCCCTGTCTTCATTCTGGCCGCCACCAACTACGACCTGGAGGGGGACAGCGGACGGGTTTTAGACCCGGCTTTCGTTCGTCGGTTTGATAATAAGATCCTGATCCCCCTGCCGGATACCGATGACCGCTACGAGCTCTTGAAAATGAGTCTGAAGCGCCATGGTATCCACTTCGGGGCCGATCACGACGCCATTCTGAAAAATATGGCCCAGCGCACCGGCGGCATGAACAATGCCGACCTGGAAGCCATGAACAGTCAGTTCGTCCGAGCCACTGGGGACGAAGAACCCGATCGGAATAAGTACATGAATACCCTGGACGAATTCCGCTTTGGGGAGGTCAACAAAATGGACCCCGCCCATCTGCGGCAAACCGCCTGTCACGAGGCGGGCCATGCCCTCGTTTGCCGTCTTTGCGGTACCACCCCCTCCTTCCTGACCATCGTATCCCGTGGGAATTACGGCGGTTTCATGGAATTTGCCGGGGAAGCCAATAAGAGTACCTATACCTTTGACGAGCTGATGGATCGGGTGTGCCGTGCTCTGGCGGGACGTGTGGCAGAGGTGGAGCTTTACGGCAAAACCGCCGGCATTAACACCGGCGCCAGCTCGGATATCCGTTCGGCCCGCTATTACGTGAAATCCAGCCTTCTGGATTACGCCATGGGGGATCGGCTTTATCCGGGTAAGATTGCCGAGGATGCGGAGGAACTTTTGCAAAAGCAGTATACCCGCACCGGGGATATGCTCAAAAAATATCGCAATGCCCTCATTGCTCTGACCGAGCGGTTGGTTACCGAAAAGAGCCTGGACCAACCCCAGCTGGAAGCATTCTTTGCCGAAATCGGTATTTGAATCCCATAAAAGAGAAAACGGTGTGCCGTGTGGCACACCGTTTTTTTAGGTGGAGAGCTTATTTTGGATCCGTTTTCGGTACTGGTGAGGGGTGGTGCCCATTTGGGCTGAAAAGAGTTTGAAAAACCGGGTACGGTTGGTAAATCCCGCTTCGCTGATGATCTCTTCCACCTTGGCGTCGCTTTCGGCAAGCAGATTGGCCGCCAGGCGGATGCGGCAATGGGTCAGATAATCGGTAAAGGTCTGGCCGGTTTGGATTTTGAACAGGCGGGAAAAGTAAGCATAGTTGTAACCGGCGCGCTTTGCAACCTCTTCCAGGGAAAGGGAGTGAGCGCAGTTGGCGTTGATATAAGCCAGAAGCTCATGGGTCAGGGGGGTGTGATCCTTCATGGGAAGGTCCATCCTGCGGAATACCATGGTCAGTAAGATATTGATGCAGGAACGGATCACAAGCTCGCTTCCGGCGGCAGGGTGGGAAAGCTCATCGGTCATCCGTTCGATCAGGCCCTCCAACTGGACCCGTTCTTCGCCGGAAAAGTGCATCATCAGGTGGCTTTTCTGGGCGGTCTCGGAAAAATCGGCAAAATCCTTCAGGGCCAGAATGGAAAAAGCGTTTTCACTTCCCAGGAGACTTTGATGGATGTATTCCGGCTTGATCAAAATATTGACGTAGTCGGCGTTGCCGGTTGGAGGGATTTCATGGACGCTTCGATAGTTGATGAAGGCCATGTCCCCCCGGCTGACCTGGTAGGATTTGCCGTCAATTATGTGCAGACAGTGGCCGTTGAGCTGGTATACCAGCTCAATGAAATCATGGGTATGGGCTGGGGCTCCGTGTAGATGGGTCTGGCGGCGAATGATGTAGTTTTCGTCGATCTGATATCTGCCATTTTCAAACCGTATCGCCATGGTGTTATCCTCCGCAAAATGAATTTGCCTTCCGAAAGTATAGCACAACGGGGAGCGGATTGGCAAGGAAAAAGTAAAAATAAAATACTTTATTGAGACAAATATCCTTCTTTTTTCCATGGAGCAGGGGGACTATAATAGGGGCAGAGGTGATGAATATGAAACTGAATTTCAATAGGTACAAAGACAGTGTCAATGCCTGCTGGATCGGCAAAAACATCGGCGGTACCATGGGCGGACCCTACGAAGGGCATAAGGGAACCCTGGATGTGCGGGGTTTTTCCACCCCGGAAAACGTGGTTTTGCCAAACGACGACCTGGATCTGCAGTTGGTGTGGCTTCGGGCGGTGGAAAATTTGGGCGCTCGCGGTGTCAATGCCACCACCCTTGGGGAATATTGGCTGGCTTTTGTAACCCCGTATTGGTGCGAATACGGCAGAGGGAAAACCAATATGCATATGGGCCTTCTTCCTCCCCTTTCAGGAGATGCATTCAATAGCTGGAAAAATTCCAATGGCAGCTGGATCCGTTCGGAAATCTGGGCTTGTTTGGCACCCGGGGTTCCCGATGTGGCGGTTCGCTATGCCAGAGAGGATGCCGGGGTGGATCACGGCGCCGGGGAAGGAACCCTTGCCGCCATGTTCACTGCCGCGTTGGAAAGTGCGGCCTTTGTGGTAAAGGACGTAAAACAGCTGATCCGGATCGCCCTGGCCAAAATTCCCGAGGAAAGCCGGGTGGCAAAAAGCGTACGCCTTGTCATGGAATGCCATGAGAAGGGGATGGATCACATGGAAACACGGAACCGAGTATTTGAAATGAATGCAGACCTGGGTAAAGGGTGGTTTGAAGCCCCCTCCAACGTGGCTTACGCCATCATCGGTCTTTTGTGGGGAAATGGGGATTTCAAAAAGAGCATGACCATCACCATCAACTGCGGGGACGATACCGATTGCACCGCTGGTCTTGTGGGAGCGGTCCTTGGCATCCTTGGGGGAACCGAGTCTATTCCGCAGGATTGGAAGAAGCACATTGGGGACGCCATCGAAACGGTGGCCATTGCCCGGGGAACCCTTTACGGCATTCCTGAAAGCTGTACCGAACTGACCGAAAGGGTTTGCAAGGCGGTGCCTCACTTCCTTTACGATACGCAGGCCGGGGTGGAACTGACGATGGAGGCGGATGAAATTCCAGCGGGAATTGTGGAATCATGGGAAGCCCGCCCCGATTTTATCGACTGGGAGGACCGGATCTACCCCAATTCCTACCGGATCGATTTCAATTACGCTACCGCCGTGGTCATGCTGCCCGGGGATCCCACCATTGCTCCGGGGGAGACCCTGCGGGTGAAGATCCGGTTCCTCAATCACGTTGCGAAATATGGCAATATTCAGGATTTCCTGAAGCTTCGGTTCCTTGCCGACAAGGGCTTTTCGATAAAGGGGCCAAAGACCCTGCTGATTTCCAGGCGGTCGGTTTTCGATACCGACTTTTTCCACGACCAGCCCTACGTGGACGGGGAATTTGAAATTACCGCCGGGGAAGAGGTGGAACCGATCAACCGGGTGGTGATCGAGGTCACAAGCGATAAACGCATCACCACCGGCTACATTCCCATTACTCTGCTGGGGAAATGACAACCGGTCTTTCTGCAGATGGCATACCTGTGGGAGAAAGGCCTTTGGGGAATCGCCATCGAACCCGCAAGTGAATAGCAAAAACAGGACATGTACAAAACACATGTCCTGTTACTGTTTTATTAAGTCTGTATGCTTATTCTGCGGTGGCGGCCGCCGACTGGATGGCGTGCATGCGGGCGTAGCTGCCGCCCAGAGCCACCAGTTCATCGTGGGTGCCCGATTCGGCAATTTTGCCATCTTCGATCACCAGAATGGTGTCGGCGTGGCGAATGGTGGAAAGCCGGTGGGCAATGGCAACGATGGTGCGCTTGCCGGCAATTCCCGAAATGGCTTTCTGGATCTGCTGTTCGGTTTCCACGTCCACCGATGCGGTGGCTTCGTCCAAAATGATGATGGGGCTTTTGCGAAGGATGGCCCGGGCAATGGCGACGCGTTGCTTTTGCCCGCCGGAAAGGCGAAGTCCCCGTTCCCCAACCCGAGTTTCGTAGCCGTCGGGCATGGCCATGATGTCATCATGTATGTTGGCGGCTTTGGCGGCTTCGGTAATATCCGCCATGGTGGCTTCGGGATGGGCGTAGCCGATATTTTCGGCGATGGTGCCGTTGAAAAGGAAGGTATCCTGCAAAACCGGGGAAATGTTTTTACGCAGGCTTTCGATGGTCAGTTCGTTCAAATCCTGTCCATCCACCAGAATTTTGCCCCCGGTGGGTTCGTAAAAGCGGGAGATCAGCTGGGTCAGGGTGGTTTTACCAACTCCGGTGGGCCCCACCAAGGCCAGCATTTTGCCCGGCTCGCAATGGAAGGAAATATCGGTCAGAACGGGGGTTGCTTTGTCGTAGGCAAAGCTTACGTGATCGAAGGTCAATGCGCCCTGAGCGTTTTGGAGGTCGTGGGCGCCGGGAGCGTTTTTGATCTCGGCCGGGGCATCCAGGATTACCAACACACGCTCGGCTCCCGCCATGGATTGCTGCATGCTTTCCAGAAGGTTGGCAAGGCCTGCAATGGGGGCGTAAAAGAGGGAGAGGTAGAGCATAAAGGCCACGATGTCTTCCACACTCAGGCTTTCTACGTAAGCCAGGTAGCCCCCGAAGCCCACCACCAGAATGGTACCCAGGGAGGAAATGAATTCCACCGAAGGATGGAAGACGGCGCTGATCTTCAGGGCGTGGAGCATGGCGTGGACGTGGTCGAAATTCTTTTCGTTGACCCGGTCGGTTTCGTAGCCCTCCCGACCGAAGGATTGAATCTCGTGAACCCCAGAAAGGTTGTCCTGGAGCTTGCCGTTCAGCTCGCCCATTTTCTTTTGGGATGCCTGGAAGAAGGGACGGACCTTTTTGGCAAAGATCACCCCGGAAGCCATAATCAGGGGAATGGGGGCGCAGGTGATCAGGGCAAGCTTCCAGTTGATGGTCAAAAGTACGATCAAAACCCCGGCAAAGGTGACGAAGTTGGTGATCATATCGGGAAGGATGTGGGCGTAAAGCAGTTCAAAATCCCGGGTGTCATTGATAACACGGCTCATCAGGTCGCCGGTTTGCTTGTCGTGGAAATACCCCAGGTGCATCCGCTCCAGCTTGTCGTAGGTTTTGGTGCGCAGATCCCCCACCAAAAACCAGGCCGCTTTGTGGGCCAGGTAGTTGCTCAAAAAGCGGAAGAGGATCCGAAGCAGGTAAAGAAGAACCAACGCCAGGGTCAAAAGGCCGATGGCATCCAGCGATTCCTCATTCATGCCCCGCTCTACAATGCCGGTCATGGCCGAAAGAGCCTTGGGGGCCGCCAGGTTTACCAGGGTCAGACAGAAGGTGGAAAGGATGGCAATGACGTAAAGGTACTTGTAGCGAACCGCTTCCCGGCTCAGGCGAAGGAGCATCTTCATTTCGTCACCCTCTCTTCCAGCCGGTCAAAGGCAACCCGGCACTCGACGACGGCTTCGTCCGCCGGTATGGAGGCAAAGCGGGTGGTGGTAGGCATCATGGGTTCCAGTACGCAGGGACCGTCGTAGGGACTTTTTTCAAACAGTTGGTATATGCTTCGCGAATCGATGACACCGGTTTCCATGGGAAGCGCCCGTTCCAGATCTTTCTGTTGGTCCGGGGTTCGACCGGCAACACCGTCGTTCAGGTGGATATTTACCAGGCGGTGGGTATTCTGCAGGGCAAAATACAGGTCGTCTGGGCGGCGGCTACCGGTGTACCAATGGAAGGTATCGAAAATGAAACCGGTATAACCCCCGGCGGCATCCGCAATGGCCAAAACCCCCGCCAGGGTGTGGACGAAGGGGTGGGGTGCCATTTCCCGGAGCTCATGGGGCCCAAGGGCTTCGAAACCGTAGGCAATGCCGTGATCTTTGAATACCTGCTGAAGCTTTTGGAGCCGCTCCACGTGCCAGAAAAAGTTTTCCTCAAAGGGACGGTGGCTTGCGGGCCAGACGTGGTTGTAGGAGCGGGTGATACCCATCTTTTCCCCAAGGGAGGCCCAGCGTTTCAGCTTTTCCAAAGCTTCTTCAAAAGCGGGTTCATCCACGTTTTCGGAAAAAAAGTCGGTGGGGGTGGGGAGCAGACCCCAGGACAATCCCAGGCCCTCAATTTGTTTGGTGGCTTCGGTGGCGGCGGTGGCATCCTCCAACAGACCGACGGGAACTCCAATGGCGTCAAATCCGTTGGCTTTTGCCAGGGGGGCCAGTTCCGAAAGCTCTCCTTTGATGCCAAGCAGATTGGCATCCAGTATTTTCCTCATGCAAACTCCTTTCATATTTTGCCAAAATGGCAAAATATTCTCTTTTTTACTATCTTATCATAGAATTTGCCCAATTGCAAGACGAAATGGAGCCGGAAGGAAGCAGTTCATAAAAAGTTTACAAATCCCTTTACAAACGCCTTGGTTTGTGGTATAAAACTGGTAGCAGGTCCCGGCATGAACGCCGGGGGAAAAGAGGATGGAACCATGAAAAAACCAGTTTCCAAAGAGACACGCCGGAGTCTGATCCTGATGGGGATTACCTTCGTGCTGATCGTGATTGCGGGGGTAATCTTCAAACAATCGGTCCTGCGGATCATTCCCATTTGCGTGTCACTGGTGATCGGTCTTCTGCAATCCCGGGTGAATCGGTTTGCGCCCCTTTTGGGCGGGATCAACTCCCTGGCTTATGCGGCGGTGTACGTTTACTACGGGCTTTACGCATCGGCGGTTTACGCCGTGGTGGTATCCTGTCCCCTGCAGCTGGTGACCTTCTGGAACTGGAGCAAGCGGCCCTACGGGGAGTCGGTGATTCTGAAAAAAATGAGCGGCAAACAGCGTCTTCTGGTTGGGGCAGGCTTTTCCATTTGCTGGGTGGGGCTGTTTGTGGCCCTGCGGATCATGGGTTCCAGCTATCAGCTGTGGGACAATACCACCACCCTGCTTGGAATTCTGACCACCATTCTGACCATGCTGGCCTACGTGGAATACGCCCCCCTGATGATCGTGGGGTGCATTTGCGGAACCGGACTCTACATCAACATGATCTTTGACAGTCCCGAGCAGGTTACCTATCTCATTTATAGCCTTTATACCCTGATCTGTTGCATCAAGGGGTATCGCCGGGCCGGCGCCCTTTACAGGGAACAAAATCAAAAGAAAGAGGAAAAAGCCGTATGCTGAACATTGGAAACCGCTTGGAGTGCTTTTTTGACGATTATCTGGTGAACCGGGACAAGACCACCGCCGAATTCCGGATTCACGCCCCCAGAAGGCAGGAGTGTGTGCTCCGCCACGATACCCCCTGGGAGGGGGATGGGTGTGATTACTTCAATTTCTTCTACGATGACGGTATCTGGCGCATGTACTACCTGGGCTGGTGGATGCTGGAAAAATATGATGGCATTCGGGTTTGCTACGCCGAAAGCCGGGACGGGATCCATTGGGAAAAACCCAATCTGGGTCTTCGGGAATATAAGGGATCGAAGGACAATAACGTCATTCTGGACGCCACCGACCTGCCCGGAGGATTTGACAACTTTATGGTCTTCCGGGACGATAACCCCGCCTGCCCGCCGGAAAAACGCTACAAGGGCATCGTCAGCATGGAATGGGGTCACCAGCGGGCCCTGGGTTATTTTTACAGTGCCGACGCCATTCACTTTACCCGGGAACCCGAGCCCATCACCCTGAAGGGGGCTTTTGACTCGCTGAACGTGGCCTTTTGGGATGAAAATCGGAGCAAATACTACTGCTACTTCCGGGGCGCTCACGCGCCGGGGGACGACAAGGTCATCTGCATGTTTGACGAGGGCCATATCCGGGACATTCGCGTGATGGAATCGGAGGACTTTGTCACCTGGACCGTACCCAAACTCATGGACTTCGGTGATGGGGAGGACGTGCCCCTTTACACCAACGTGGTACAG
>JAFYNU010000287.1 GCA_017547975.1 Clostridia bacterium | reverse complement strand
GGGGCGGTACCGAGGTTTTGATGGAGCTTTTACATAAGGCCGGATTTGCCGGCTACGTTGGCAAGGTCAATATGGACCGCAACTCGGCTCCCGGGCTGGAGGAAACCACCGAAGAGTCCATTGCCGAAACCAAGCTGTGGCTGGAGCACTGCGCCGACGGTCGGTTTGGGGAGGTAAAGCCCATGCTGACCCCCCGCTACACCCCCTCCTGCACCGATGAACTCATGGAAAAGCTGGGCCAAATGGCCGGGGAGTATCAGCTCCCGGTGCAGACCCACCTTTCGGAGGGATTGGACGAAATCGAGTGGGTGAAGTCGCTCAAACCCGAAATCGATTTCTACGCCCAGGCCTACGATATGTACGGCCTCTTTGGTACCCAAACCCCCACCGTCCTGGCTCACTGCATCTTCCCCACCGAAGAAGAATTTGAACTGATGCGCCGCCGCAACGTATGGGTTGCCCACTGCCCCAACGGAAACCTGAATTCCTGCGGCACGGCAGCTCCCATTCTGGACTACGTGGCGGCGGGCGTGAAGGTTGGCATCGGCACCGACAGCGCCGGCGGAGTTTCGCTGAACATGCTTCGCATGACCTACGAAGCCATGATGGTTTCCAAGGTTCGCTGGGCTTACGTGGAACGGAAATCTCCCACCGATAAAAAGCGTGCCCTGACCCTGGCCAACGCCATGTACCTGGCCACCAAGGGCGGCGGCTCCCTGTGGGGCAAGGCCGGAAGCTTTGAACCCGGCTATTTCTTCGACGCGGTGGTGCTGGACGACGATCGCATCAAAGACTTTATTCCCCGCAGTCCCTATGAACGTCTGGAACGGCTGGTGTCCCAGTCGGACGATCGGGAAATCGCCGCAAAATATATCAACGGTAAGTTGGTTTACAAGAGAGCATGAAGGAGAATGATGATGGAATTCAAGGACGTACAGCTGCTCCTTTACGTGAGCGCAGAACAGTTTGAACCCACCGCCGCCTTTTATGAAAAGGTGTTTGACCTGACATCCTTCTACGGTTGGGATGAAGGCTCCTACGACCGGGGCCGCAAATACAAGCTGGGCTCCGCCGTGCTGGTGGTGCTAGCCCAGGAAAGACCCTTCGAGGAGGAACCCTCGGTTCCCGTGAATTTCCAGATGGAAGTGGGGGATATCGAAGCCCTTTACGCCCGGGTTTCGGAAAAGGCTCCCGAAGCCATCACCCACACCCTGTTCACCCGTCCCTACGGCTGGCGGATGTTCCGCATCAATGACCCGGCGGGTAACCACATCAATCTGTATCAAATTCCCCAGGAATGACATATAAAGGAGAAGGAAAATGAAACTCTACAAGGATGAACTTCGCAGCGTCATGTACGTGGACGACCTGGCTGCTACTGCCGATTATTATGCAAACGTGATGGGTCTGGAAAAGGTCTACGAGTGGGACAACGGACCGGAAGACTGCGGCTGCAAATTCAAGGTTTGCGGCGGCGGTTACGTGGAATTGATCCACCGTAAGCCCATCATCGAACAGGGGGCCACCTCCCTGTGGATGGAAGCCAAGGACATCGACGGCATGTTCTCCACCATCTCCAAGAATCCCAAGGCCGGCATTTTCGAAGCCGTGGCCGATAAGTACTACCACGCCAGAGTGTTCCGGGTTGTGGACCCGGATGGCAACGCCACCTTCGTCTGCGCCTACGAAAAGGACGTAAAGCCCTACACCAAGGACGCCGAGCTGGGTGATTTCTTCAAGGACGAGTTCCGTTCGGTGCTCTTTGTGGAAGACCTGGACGCCTGCTATAAGTTCTATACCGAAGTATTGGAAATGCCCTGCACCTACTCCTGGGACGAAGGTCCCGGTGACCGCGGCTTCAAGTACAAGGCCGCCGGTACCGATGCCTACATCGAAACCCTCCACCGCTATCCCCTGGTTCCCCAGGGCGCTACCACCGTCATGGTGGAAGCCGAGGACGTGGACGCCTGTTATGCCCGCATCATGGCCAAGGAAGGCATCCGTCTGGTGGAAGACATTGAAGACAAGCCCTACGGCATCCGCGCATTCCAGATTCTTGACCCCGACGATAACGGTGTCGTCATTTTCTCTTACAAATAAGGACCCTGTTATCATAAATGGGAGGTAGCGTGATGGAACCCATCATATTGCAAACCAAACAAATTACGAAGCGTTTCGGAAACTTCACCGCCAATGATAAGATCGATTTCGACCTGAGAAAGGGCGAAATCCACGCCATCGCCGGTGAAAACGGCGCCGGTAAAAGCACCCTGATGAAAATACTTTACGGTGTCTACCCCCGCACCGAGGGTGATATCCTGGTGGATGGGGAAGTGCAGACCGAATGGAACCCCAACCTGGCCCGTGCCAAAGGCATCGGCATGGTGTTCCAGGATTTCCGCCTGATCCCCGCCTTCACGGTTACCGAAAACGTATTCCTTTCCCTGCGGGAAAGCGGATATTTCCTCAACCGGAAGGAACTCAAGAAGAAGATCCGGGAAATGTCCGACCGGTACGAACTGCAGGTGGATCCCGATGCGGAGGTGTGGCGTCTTGACCTGGGTCAGCGTCAGCACATTGAAATCATCAAACTTCTTCTGCAGGAAAACACCCGTGTCCTGATTTTCGACGAGCCCACCAGCGTTCTGGCGCCCCACGAGATCGGTGCCTTCCTGGAAATGCTCTCCTCCTTCCGGGACAGCGGTTATTCCATTATCCTGATCACCCATAAGCTCCACGAGATTCTGGCGGTGGCCGACCGGATCACCATCCTGCGCCACGGGGAAAAGGTGCGGACCTTCCTGCGGGAAGACGGCTTCTCCCGGGACGAAATCGTGGAGGAAATGATGGGTCAGCAGGTTGTTCCTCCTGTCAAGGAACAACTTTCCGACCCCAACCGGTGGCCCGATGCCAAGGCGGTGTCCCTGCGGGACGTTGCGGTATTGGATAACTACCACCGCCGCATCCTGGAGCATCTCAATTTCGATATTCTGCCGGGCCAGATCCTTGGCGTAGCGGGTATTTCGGGCAACGGTCAGGCCGAGCTTGCGGAAGCCATCTTCGGTGCCCGCAAAACCGTGGCCGGTAAGATCCTGCTTGGAAATACCGATATCACCAACACCTCTCCCCGGAAGCGCATTGCCCAGGGCTTCCGTATGATCACCGAAGATCCCCTGCGGGATAACGTGGTTCCCACCTTCACCATTCTGGAAAACATGGCTTTGGTGGGTCCCAAGCTCAAGTACCGTCACGGTAACGTGGACTGGGCCGCCCTGGAGGAAGAGCTCAAGGGACGGGATGAAATCCACGACCTGCGTGTACCGGAATTCTCCCGGGTCAGCCGGACCCTTTCCGGCGGTAACCTGCAGCGCATGTCCATTGCCCGGGCGGCGGTTTCCGACCCCAAGGTGATGATCGCCTGCTATCCCAGCCGCGGGCTGGACGTGGCCACCGTGAACGCGGTGCACGAAATGCTCTTCCGCCTGCGGGAGGAAGGGGTCGCCATTCTGGTGATTTCGGAAGACCTGCAGGAATTGATGGAAGTCTCTGACAAATTGCTGATTTTGGCCGGCGGCGGTTCCATGGGTCCCTTTGAACCGGGCAGCCTGACCGAAAACGAAATCGGCCGCATGATGCTGAAAGGAGGTGCCGACGATGAAATTACAACTGCTTGACAAGAAGACGCATCTTCTGGACCATATGTGGCTGCGTATTCTGATCTGCTTTTTGGCACCCATCTTTCTTTTCGGCATCCTTTTGGTCAGCCAGGGAATTTCTCCCATTTTGGCCTACAAGACCATCGTCACCTCGGTATTTGGCAGTACCTACACCATTGGTGAGGTTGTCGTCCGTGCCACCTACCTGATTCTGACGGCTATGGCCGCCATTCTTCCCGCCCGTGTTGGTCTGGCCAACGCCGGTGGGGAAGGGCAGATGACCATTGCCGCCACCGCCGTTGCGGTGGCCGGCAGCACCATCTTTGCCGAAGTTCCTGCGGTGATCGCCGTACCCCTGCTTTTCGTGGTGGGTATGTTGGCGGGGGCCGCCTGGGCGGGCATTGCCGTGATTTGCAAACAGCTTCTCAACATGAATGAGATCCTGTGCACCATTCTTCTCAACTACATCGCAGAATACGTCATTTGCTTCCTGCTTTACGGCGTTTTGAAGGATCCCCACGGCTGGAACTATCCCCAAACCGTGGAAGTGGCTTCCCATCTGCGCCTGCCCCGTTATTTTGGCACCCGCGTCACCTTCGGTATCTTCATCGCTCTGGCGGTGGCAATCCTGGTGTGGGTGGTGCTTTACAAGACCCGGGTGGGCTTCACCATGCGCACCGTGGGCGGTAACCAGACGGCGGCCCGTTTCTCCGGCGTTCGCCTCAAGCGGGTACAGAGCCTGGTCTTTGCCGCAAGCGGCGCCATCGCCGGCATTGCCGGTACCATCCTCATCCTGGGGGTGGAAGGACGCATGCGCACCGACGCCGGTGCCACTATGGGCTTCATGGGCTTCCTCACCGCCGGTATGGTTGGCAACAGCCCCATCTGGGCCATTCCCTCCGCACTTTTGATCGGTGCCCTGGACGTTGCCGGTAACGGCGTGGAAATCGCCACCGGGCTTCCGGCGGCAACCATGCAGATCCTGATTATGCTGGTTCTGCTGACTATTATGGCTGTGGGAGGTAAAAAGAAACATGAATGATCTGATCACCATCCTTTCCTCCACCATCAGCGCCGGTACCCCGATCCTGTTTGCGCTGGTTGGCGACCTGATCGGCCAGCGGGCCGGTATCATCAGCCTGAACGTGGAGGGCTGTATGCTGGTGGGTGCCTGCGCCGGCTTTATGACGGCGGCCACCACCGGCAGCCTCCTTCTGGCAACCCTGGTTGCCATGATCTTTGGGGGTCTTCTGGCCCTGTGCCAGGCCTTCCTGGCCATCACCCGCAAGCGCAACATGATGGCCTCCGGCTTTATCCTCAACTTCTTCGCAGTGGGTCTGACCACCTTCTTTGGCCGTAACTTCCTGGGCCGCAGCCTGGGCGCCGATTTCACCTGGGACATTCCCATTCTTTGCGAGATCCCGGTTTTGGGCCCCACGGTCTTTTCCCAGGATCCCCTGACCTATTTTTCCTATCTGCTGCCCATCCTGGCCTGGTTCTTCCTGACCCGCACCAAATCCGGATTGCTACTCTGCTCGGTGGGTGAAGCTCCCGAAGTGACCGAAGCCTGCGGCTACCATCCCAAGCGCATCCAGTATGCGGCGGTTATTGCTGCGGGTGTTTTGGCGGCCATCGGCGGCGTGCAGATGAGCACGGTTTACACCATCAGCTGGGCCAACGACATGGTCAACGGCCGCGGCTTCATCGCCTCGGCGGTAGTGGTACTGTGTGCATGGAAGGCGGAGCGTGCCTACATTCCCGCCTATATCTTCGGCCTTGCCCAGGCCCTTCAGGTATTCCTGCAGGTTAAGGGTGTTCCCATTTCCATGTACGTCACCATGATGATGCCCTATTTGATGACCCTGGCGGCGCTGGCCATCATCTCGATTTCCAAAAAGCCCGCCATGCCTGAGAAGTTAAAGATCATTTCCTGACAGGATGATTTTTAATAAATAAAAGAGAGGGAGAAAACTCCAATGAAAAAACTTTTCGCATGTCTTCTCGTACTCTGCCTGTGCCTGAGCCTTGTGGCTTGTGACAGCGCAGAACAGGGCGAAGCCGCAAACTCCGGCAAGCCCGGCGCCGGCGCTACCAAGATGGGTATCATTCTTGGCGGTAGCCGTGACGACTATGGCTTCAACTACAGCTTCGTGTCTCTGGCCGAACAGGTTGAAGAAGAAGTCGGCATTGAAGTCGTATTCAAGGAAAACGTTCCCCAGAACTCCGACTACGAAGGCGTTGTGGAAGAACTGATTGCACAGGGCTGCACCATCATCTTCCCCACCCAGTTCGGTTACCTGGAATACACCAAGGCTCTGGCTGACCGCCATCCCGAAGTGGCCTTCTACTCCATCCCCATCACCGACTACAACGGCGGTAACTTCTCCACCATCCACGGCGAACTCCAGGAACCCTGGTACGTCATGGGCGCTCTGGCTGCAGAATTCAGCGAAACCGGCAAGCTCGGCTTCATCGGTTCCATGCCCATTCCCGACGTAATCGTTGCTGTTAACGCCTACACCCTGGGCGCTCAGTCCGTCAAGCCCGACATCGAAGTGAACGCTGTGTTCACCGGTTCCTGGGCTGACACCGGTCTCCAGACCACATCCTGCAACCAGCTCATCGACGCCGGTTGTGACGTTATCGCTCCCTTCCAGGATACCATCAAGACCATCGTGGAAATCTGCGATAGCCGCGACGTTCACTGCTTCGGCTGCAACGCTGATGCCTACGAACTCAACCCCTCCACCTGGCTGTCTGCCTGTGAAAACGCTTGGGGCGGCTTCATCCCCGTTCTCAAGGAAACCGTTGCCGGTAACTACGAATGCGTAGATATGCGCGGCGGCTTCGAAATGGGCCTTTCTGACATCGCCACCCTGGGCGACGACATTCCCCAGGAACTGAAGGACAAGACCATGGCTCTGCGCCAGAGCATCATTGACGACGAAATTCACGTATTTGAAGGTCCCGTCATTGCTCAGGATGGCTCGGTCGTCTTCGAAGAAGGCTACAAGCCCACCACCGAGGAAATCAACCTCATCAACGTCCTTGTTAAGGGCATCAACGGCACTCTGAACTAACGGTATACAATCACTGCCTGCCCTATGACAGGCAGTGATTTTCCTTTTTGGATGATAAATCCTTTTTGGATGATAAAGGAGTAACTATGGTATGTGACCTTCTGCTGCAGGATTGCAGCATTCTGAATCCGGATATGACGGTGGCCGAGCATCGGTCCATTGCGGTTTCCGGCGGCAAAATTATTGAAATCGGATTGGCAGACCAGCTGAAAAACAAATATACGGCCCAAAAGACCCTGAATGGAAAGGGTAAGCTGGCCATGCCCGGCCTGGTGGATGGCCATATCCACGTATGTCAGCAGCTTCTGCGGGGCCGCACCATCGACGAATGGCCCATGATCTGGACCCGTTTCCTGGTTCCCTTTGAAAGCAATCTGAACCCCGACGACGTGTACCATTCCGCCAAGCTT
>JAFYNU010000017.1 GCA_017547975.1 Clostridia bacterium | reverse complement strand
TTGAAACAGGCCCATCAGGCTTCTCCTTCCTCCGCCCAATCGCCGATGGATTCCATGTTCATGATCAGGAGCTTGGAAACGCCCTGTTCCTGCATGGTTACACCGTAGAGGATATCCGATTCCTCCATGGTACCACGGCGGTGGGTAATCACAATAAACTGGGTTTTTTCGCACATTTTGCGCATATAGCGGGCAAAGCGAACCACGTTGGCGTCGTCCAGAGCCGCTTCAATTTCGTCCAGTACGCAGAAGGGCGCCGGGCGGGTCTTGAGGATGGCAAAATAGAGTGCAATGGCCACAAAGGCCTTTTCACCGCCCGAAAGCAGCGATATGGTACGCAGATTCTTACCGGGCAGCTTGACGATGATTTCGATACCGCACGTCAGAATCTGGCTGGGATCATCCAGGTGGAGCTCGGCGCTACCGCCGCCGAAGATTTCCACAAAGGATTCGTTGAAGTAGGTATTCAGGAGCTTGAATTGCTCGGTGAAGACCTTGCTCATTTCACCGATGATTTCGGTGATCATGGTCTCCAATTCTTCCTTGGACTTTTCAATGTCGGTCTTCTGGGTCACAAGCTCGTTGTAACGGGCGCTGACCTCTTCAAATTCTTCAATGGCACCCACGTCAATTTCCCCAAGAGAACGCATTTTCCCCCGGAGCTCCTGGGCACGGGCAGTAAACTTGCTCTTTTCCGCAAGCCGTTCCTCCCCGCAAATAGCTTCGGCCTCCAGCACGGTAAGCTCGTACTGATCCCAAAGACCCTTGACAATGCGGTCTTCATCGTCAAGCAGAGAGGTTTTCTGGGCTTCCAGACGGGCGGTCTCCTTTTCCAGACGGATGATTTCCTCGCCCTTTTCCCGGGCTTGCTTTTCGAATCGATTTCGCTTGCCCTCGGCTTCCAGGCGCTGAGCAGCGATTTCTTTGATCTTCTCGCTTCTCGACGCAATATCCGCTTCCTTTTCGGCGATCTTTCTCTCCACCAAAACCTTTTCGCTCCGTCCCTTTTCGGCGCTTTGGCGATAGGTTTCCAGGGTGGCCTGCTGATCCTCCATGGCTTCCCTGGCCCCTGCCAAAATGCGGCGCAGGTCTTCCAGGGCGCCCTTTCTTTCGGAAACGGCGGCTTCGCAGGCGGCGACCCGTTCCGAAAGGGTTGCGATTTCTCCGCTGATGCGGTCGGCTTCGCCGGTTTCTCCATCGTTTTCATTCAGAAGCTTTGCAAGCTTCTCTTCTCCATCACGGAGCTTTTTATCGCTTTCTTCGATGCGGGTTTTTACGATGATTTGCTGGTCCTTGTTCTGTTTTTTCTGCTCCTTCAGAGCTTCGGCTTCCTCCGATGCACGATTGAGCTGGGTTTCTATGGTTTCCAGAAGCTTTTCTTCCGACGCCACCCGGGCCTCTTCCTGCAAAAGAATTTCCTTATTGCGGGCAATTTCGGCTTCGTTGACCTCCAGCTGATAGCTGACACTATCCAGCTCCTGGGATACCTTTTTCAGGGCTTCATTCAGGGTTTCAATCTCGGCCGATGCCTTTTCAATCACCCCGGCCAGTTCCCCGATTTCATTGCTTCTCGAGAGAATGCCCCCGGCATTGTGCTGGCTGCCGCCGGTCATGGAACCGCCCTGATTCACCAGCTGGCCATCCAGGGTAACGATGCGGAAACGGTAATCCCGGCGTTTCGCCAGAGCCACCGCACTATCCAG
>JAFYNU010000286.1 GCA_017547975.1 Clostridia bacterium | reverse complement strand
GCCATGATGATCAGTTCACCACCGGGTTTCAGCACTTTGGAACACTCCCGAAACACCTCTATGGGGTCGGGGACATACATCAGGGAGGGCGGATTGAGGATCAAATCAAAGCTCCCCTCTACCAGCATGGAAAGGTCGCACATATTCCCCTTGATAATCTCTATGGGAGCTTTTCGCGCTTTGCAATTTCTCTGTCCTTTTCCAGCATTTTATCCGAAAGGTCCACCACCGTGACCCTGGCACCGGCTGCCGCAAAAATGGGCCCCTGTAATCCGCCCGCCCCCGCAAGGCAAAGAACCCGTTTTCCTGCCGTGTTTCCAAACCATTCCTGGGGCACCAACTTATCGTAAAAGGGAATCAAAAGAATTCCATTTCGTGCCGATTCCAGCTGTTCGGCGGTGGCGGTATTGGACCATCCAACCTGGTTTATCACCAGGTTATCAATATTTCTTTCTACTTGCTCGTAGATTTGTTCCATTTTGTTTTCTCCATATTCCAAAAATGCCACACAGAATGAATTGTTCTGTGTGGCATTCGCTTCTTTACTTATTGCCTTCCATGGCTTTCTTCTGGGAAGCCATACGCAGACGGGTAGCCCGATCCAGAATGGCCTTACGGATACGGATAGCATCCGGAGTAACTTCCAGAAGCTCGTCATCTGCCAGGAATTCCATGCTCTGCTCCAAGCTCATTTTTCTGGGCGGAGTCAGTCGAAGGGCTTCGTCACTGCCGGAAGCACGCATATTGGTGATGTGCTTCTTTTTGCAGACGTTGACCGCCAGATCCTCGGGCTTGGGAGACATACCAACCACCATTCCCTCATATACCGGCGTACCCGGATCAATGAAGAGAATACCACGTTCCTGGGCACCGTAGAGGCCGTAGGAAACCGCTTCACCGGTTTCAAAGGCAATCAGGGAACCGTTGGCCCGGCGGGTGATCGTGCCCTTAGCGGGCTGATAGCTGTCAAATACAGAGTTCATGATACCCTCACCACGGGTTTCGGTCATGAAGTCGTTGCGGTAACCAAAGAGTCCGCGGGCGGGAATGGTGTATTCCAGACGAACACGGGAGATCATCTGATTCATTTTCACCAATTCACCCTTGCGGCGGCCCATGGATTCCATAACGGTACCCATGCTTTCGGTGGGAACGTCAATGATGACCCGTTCCACCGGTTCACATTTCACACCGTCGATGTCCTTGAAGAGAACCTTCGGGGGCCCTACCTGGAATTCATAACCTTCGCGGCGCATGGTTTCAATGAGGATGGAAAGATGCATTTCGCCCCGGCCCATGACCATGAAGGCATCGGTGCTGTCGGTTTCCCGCACGCGCAGAGAAACGTCCTTCAAAAGTTCCCGATACAGGCGGTCACGCAGGTTGCGGGAGGTCACGTATTTACCCGAACGACCGGCAAAGGGACTGTCGTTGACCGAGAATTCCATTTCCACGGTGGGTTCGGAAATCTTGACAAAGGGTAGCGGTTCCGGGCAGGAAGAATCGCAGATGGTGTCGCCGATGTTGACGTTTTCGATACCAGCCAGGCAAACGATGTCGCCGGCATAGGCTTCTTCCACCGGCTTCTTGGTCAGTCCGTCAAATTCATAAAGGTAGATTGCCTTGGCTTTCACCACGTCGGTGGTGCCGTAGGTGGTCAGGACGATATCCTGGCCCTTCTTCACGATGCCGCGTTCCAATCGACCAATCGCAATACGGCCAACGTAATCGTTGTAGTCGATGG
>JAFYNU010000285.1 GCA_017547975.1 Clostridia bacterium | reverse complement strand
GGTTTCGGTGCCGATTTTGGTGGCGTTGCAGGTGGATGCCACCCGGCAATGGTGCACATGGATATTCTCCATTACCCGCCGGGGGGCTGTGGGATTTTGGCGGTCGAAGTTTTTCAGGCAGATGCCGTCGTCCCCGGTCTCCACGTTGCAGTTTTTAACCTCCACCTCCCGACAGCCGTTCAGGTCAATGCCGTCGCTGTTTTTGCGGGTGTTGTAGGTGGGGTTTCGGATGATGACCCCGTCGATGAGAACCCGATCGCAATCGTCCAGGTGCAGGGTCCAGCCCACCGTTTCGGTGATGGTGATGCCGGAGATTTCGATATTTCCCACGTTCCGGAAGGCAATCACCCCGCCGGGGAGATTGGGCGTTTTTTTACGGAATCCCAGCTCATCCACAAAGGCCCATCCGCTTCCGTTGAGTCTTCCCCTGCCCCGAACCTTGATATTGGTGGCGTTCTCGGCGAAAAGCAGAGGCATTCGGGGGCAGACCGCCCAGGCTTCCTCCCTGGGAACGGCCCGAAGCTCCGCTCCCTCCGAAAGATAAAGATCGCACCCGGCGGGCAGGGTCAGACCGGTCACCTCATACACCCCCGGGGGAACCACCAGGGTCTCCCCCGCCCGGGCGGCGGCGTCAATAGCCCCCTGCACCAGATCGGTGGCGACGATACCGCCGGTATATTCCAAAAGATCGATCACTTGCATATCCCCCCTGTCTGTTTTTTTCAGTATAGCACAATTCCCCCCGGTTGACAATCACAAAACAGTTGTTTTATAGGGGTAACCGCCACCGTATGCAGCAAATTTGACGCTGTGAAGTACCTCCCCCCTCGGGGACTTTGGGGACGACAACCCCTCCGTCAGCTTCGCTGCCACCTCCCCTTACACAGGGGAGGCTTTGGGATTGTGCAGAAACCTTACCGGGGTGCGGACTTTGGAATATGTTGCCAAGTCTCCATCATCCCGACAGCCCCCCTAATTCCTCCCCATTTCCTGAAAAATCCCTTGCGAAACCCGGCCCTGCGTGGTAGAATAAACCCATATCACTTCCCACAGCGTAAGGAGGAATGACCCATGCTGGAACGTGCAAACTGGATCTCCCCCATCCGGGATTTCGGGGATCCCTGTCCGGTTTTTCACAAAAGCTTTTCCGCCCTGGGGCTGCGGCGTGCCACCCTGGAAATCACCGGCACCGGCATTTATGAAGCCCGCATCAACGGCCTTCCGGTGAGCGATTACGTGCTGGCCCCGGGCTGGACCAGCTATTACGCCCGCCACCAGGTACAGTCCTACGATCTGACCCGGCTGCTTGCCGATTACAACCACCTGGAGGTGACCCTGTCCCCCGGCTGGTTCCACGGGGACATGAAGGTGCGCCACAAGGAGACCCCCACTGACCACACCACCGCCATCATCGGTACACTCACCCTGGAATTTGCCGACGGCACCACATCTATCCTGCCCACCGACGAGAGCTGGACGGTTTCCGAAGGGCCCATCCGCTTTGCCGGAATCTACGGCGGCATCGTTTACGACGCCCGGGTGGAGGATGCCCCCATGGAAGGGGTCAAAATCATCGATTACCCCAAGTCCCAGCTGATTCCCCAGGAGGGGGAGATCATCAGGGAGCACGAGTCCCTGCCGGTGCAGGCGGTCATCACCACCCCCAAGGGGGAAACCGTGCTGGATTTCGGCCAGGAGATCACCGGCTACCTTGCCTTCCAGGTAACTGCCCATGCCGGGGAGGAAATTCTCATCAACCACGCCGAGGTGCTGGATCGGGATGGGAATTTTTACACCGAAAACTACCGTTCCGCCAAGACCCGGATCGAATACACCTGCCGGGAGGGGGAACAATTCTTCAAGCCCAGCCACACCTTCTTCGGCTTCCGCTACGTGCGGCTGACCAAGTGGCCGGGAGAGGTTGACCCCGCCGCCTTCCGGGCCATCGTGGTGCACAGCGACATCCGCCGCACCGGCTGGTTGGAAAGTGACAACCCGGTTTTGAACCGCTGGATCGAAAACGTGATCTGGAGCCAGAAGGACAACTTCTTAGACGTACCCACCGATTGTCCCCAGCGGGACGAGCGGTTGGGCTGGACCGGGGACGCCCAGGTTTTCGTGAAGGCCGCAAGCTACAACTTTGACGTGGCCCGCTTTTTCAAAAAATGGCTGGGTGACCTGGCCGCCGACCAGAAACGGGACGGGTCGGTGCCCTGGATCGTACCCAACATTTCCACCCCCAACGCCTCCGCCGCCTGGGGGGACGCCGCCACCATCTGCCCCTGGCAGATCTACCTGACCTACGGGGATAGCGAAATTCTTGCGCAACAGTTTGACAGCATGAAGGCCTGGGTGGATTTCATCACCGCCGACACCACCCTCCCCGCCACCTGGACCAGCGGCAAGTACCCCCACTTTGGGGACTGGCTGGGTCTGGATGCCGCCGAGGGCAGCTACAAGGGTTCCAGCGACCCAACCCTCATCGCCACCGCCTTTTACGCCCAATCCACCCGGCTTGTGGTGAAGGCGGGCAGGGTTTTGGGGCGTGACGTGGGTGAATACGAAGCCCTTTTGGAAGCCATCCTGGAAACATTCCACCAAACCTACGCCGACAGCTTCAAAACCCAGACCGAGCACGCCCTCTCGCTGGCCTTCGGTCTTTGCATGAACCCCCAGGCGGTGGCCGCATCTCTTGCCGCCATGGTGGAGGAAACCGGCCACATGACCACCGGTTTTGTGGGCACCCCCTACCTGCTTTACGGCCTCAGCCGATACGGCAGGGCCGACCTGGCCTGGGAGCTGATGCTCCGGGAGGACTACCCCAGCTGGCTCTTTTCGGTGAAGCAGGGGGCCACCACCATTTGGGAGCATATCGACGGCATCAAGCCCGACGGCAGCTTCTGGTCGGCGGACATGAATTCCTTCAACCACTACTCCTTCGGTGCCGCCGCCGACTGGCTCTATTCCGAAGGGGCGGGCATCACCATCATGGAGGAATTCCCCGGCTTTGAAAGGGTTCGCCTGACCCCCCACCCCACAGAAAAGCTTGGTTACCTGAAAGCAAAGCTTGAAACTCGCCACGGTTTGATCGAATCGGGTTGGGAGAAGACGGCAACCGGCTTTCTCTACCGGGTCACCACCCCGGTATCCGCTATTTTGATGCTTCAGGATTGCGAAACCGAGCTTGCCCCCGGCAGCTACGAATTTGAAATGTAAGGAGAAGAACAATGGAACTGCAGTACAATCCCTTTCAGATTACCCTTGCGGAGGGTATGACCTGTACTCCCACCGCCCTGCGGGAAGCCGCCGGTATTGCGGAATATGACTTTCACCTGACCTGGACGGCGGAAAATGCCGAAAAGGACGATAAATTCTTGTTTGATTGGCGCACCCCCCAGGTGGGCTTGATGTACAAATGGACCCCCTCCTGCGGATTCCACCACAACATGGAACCCGATTGGGGCGGCACCATCAGCAGCATGATTTCTCACAGCGCTCCCCTTTCCGCCTTCTACGACGGCCAGGGCATCAACCACTACACCTGGGCCCTTTCGGAATGCACCATGCGGGTGGAGATCCAGAACGGCATCATGGAGGAAAACGGCAACATCCGCTTCCGCTTTACCATGGGCACCTTCCAGTTTGCCACCCGGCACGAAACCGACCTGACCATCCGCATTGACACCCGCCCCGTCCCCTACCGGGATACCATCCAGGCGGTGGCCGCCTGGTGGGAAAACGAGCAGGGCATGACCCCCGCCGCCGTTCCCCCCGCCGCAAGAGAACCGGTTTACTCCTTCTGGTACTCCTACCACCAGGAGATCACCGACAAGGAAGTGGAGGAAGAATGCCGCCGGGCCAAGGAGCTGGGCTTTGATATCTGCATCATCGACGACGGCTGGCAGACCGACGACGCGAGTCGGGGTTACGCCTACTGTGGCGACTGGGAACCCGCTCCCAGTAAATTCCCCGACATGAAGGCCCACGTGGCCCGGGTCCACCAGATCGGCATGAAGTACGTGATCTGGTACAGTGTGTGCTTCGTGGGCTTCCATTCCAAACACTACGAGCATTTCAAGGATAAGATCCTTCGCAACATCCCCCACCTGGGCACCGCCGTGCTGGACCCCCGCTACAAGGAAGTGCGGGATTTCCTCCTGAATAT
>JAFYNU010000284.1 GCA_017547975.1 Clostridia bacterium | reverse complement strand
GGACGTGCTTCTGGCCAAGCTCCAGGAGGTCCTGAAAAAGTAATCCCCGGGGAAGGCCCCGACAATATAAAGACTATACAAAGTAAAGGAAGATAAAAAACATGCTGGACATTAAGCTGATCAAGGAAAATCCCGAAGAAATCAAGGCACGTCTGCGGGCCAAGGAAGTCAACATGGATGCCGAAATCGACCGCATCCTGGAACTGGACCTGCTGCGCCGGGAAAACATCAAAAAGACCGAAACCCTGAAGGCCGAACAGAACAAGGTCACCAAGAGCATCCCCGCCATGAAGAAGGCCGGCCAGGACACCACCGAAATTTTTGCCCAGATGAAGGCCCTTTCGGAGGAGATCAAGGCCAACGACGCCAAGCTGAAGGAAATTGAAGAAGAGTACAGAAGCTACATGTTGGCCCTGCCCAACTTGCCGGATACCGACCTGCTCCCCGGCGGCAAGGAAAACAACCAGCCCCTGCGTTACTTTGGCGAACCCCACCAGTTCGATTTCGAACCCAAGAACCACGTGGACCTTTGCAACGACCTGAACCTCATCGACTACGAACGCGGTACCAAGCTGGGCGGCAACGGTTTCTGGATTTACAAGGGCATGGGTGCCCGTCTGGAATGGGCTCTTCTGAACTACTTCATCGACACCCACATTGCCGATGGCTACGAATTCATCCTGCCCCCCCACATGCTGGAGTACCAGTGCGGCGTCACCGCCGGCCAGTTCCCCAAGTTCGCCGACGAAGTTTACAAGATTGCCAATCCCACCGCTGAAGGCCGCATCCACTACATGCTGCCCACCGCCGAAGCCGCCCTGGCCTCCTACTTCCGGGACGAGATTCTGAAGGAAAGCGATCTGCCCCAGAAGATGTTTGCCTACACCCCCTGCTTCCGCCGGGAAGCCGGTTCCTACCGTTCCGACGAACGCGGCATGGTCCGCGGCCACCAGTTCAACAAGGTGGAAATGTTCCAATTCACCACCCCCGAAGGTTCCGACGAAGCATTCAAAGAGCTGGTCGTAAAGGCTGAAAAGCTGGTGAGCGGTCTGGGCTTCCATTTCCGCACCGTGAAGCTTGCCGCAGGCGACTGCTCGGCTTCCATGGCCCGCACCTACGACATCGAAATCCAGATTCCTTCCATGAACGGCTACAAGGAAGTTTCCTCGGTTTCCAACGCCCGTGATTACCAGGCCCGCCGCGGTAACATCCGCTTCAAGAGAGAAGCCACCGGCAAGCCCGAATTCGTTCACACCCTGAATGGTTCCGGTCTGGCCACCAGCCGTATTCTGCCCGCCCTGGTGGAACAGAATCAGCTGCCCGACGGTTCGGTGAAGGTTCCCGAAGTTCTGCAGAAGTACCTGGGCGGTCTGGAAGTCATTTCCAAGTAATCCACCGAGAATTTTCCTAAAAGGAGAGAGGCGTTATGAAGGACTTATTCACCAATCCCGTCTGTTTCACCCGCTCGGCCGCCACCCTGTGCACCGCTATGGGCATTGAAGCACCCAAGGAATCCGATCCGGCTCTTCCCTGGCTTGCCAACCTCCTGGTGGAGCAAATGGGGGGATGTGCCGAAAAGACCCTCTTTTTCCACCCCGACGCCGTGGCCCAGTGGCTGTGGCGCAAATATCCCGAATATTTCGTACCGGTCCTGCGGCACGCCCCCATGCCGGTTCCCTTCTCGGCTGTCATGCCCTCGGTGACTCCGGTGTGTTTCGCCAGCATCTACTCCGGTGCCGCCCCCGAAAAGCATGGCATCCGGGAATACCGCAAGCCCATCCTGACCATTGACACCATGTTCGACCGGATTCTGGCATCGGGCCGGAAGTGTGCCAATGTGGGAAGCGACGGGTGCAGCATGGCCGCCATCTTTGCCGACCGCCGGTTTGACAATTACGTCACCCAGGATGACATGGACACCTACAAAACCGCCCTGCGCCTGCTGGAGGAGGGCAGTTACGACCACATCAGCGTTTACTTCGGCGAATACGACAGCTTCATGCACAAGCACGGCACCGAACACGAAATCGCTTTGGACAAACTCAAGGAGCATTTTGAACACTTCGACCGCCTGGCCGCCTGTGCCAGAGAAGCCTTCGCCGGGAAGCGGCACCTGATCACCGTGCAAACCGACCACGGCGTTCACGACATGACCGACGGCCGCGGTGCCCATGGGACCGACGACACCGACGACATGAACATCGTACACTTTTTCGGTGCATACCGAGGATAATTCATAGGAGGAATCCATTATGAGCAAAAAACAGTCTATCAAAGAAAAAGGCGTAACCTTCTGGAACGATTTCAAGGCCTTTGCCTTCAAGGGCAACGTGCTTGACATGGCCGTTGGTGTGATCGTCGCCACCGCCTTCACCAAGATCGTCAACTCCCTGGTCAACGACGTCTTCATGCCCTTCATCAGCTGGCTCTTCAGACTGCCCGACTTCTCCAAAATGGACATCGTTTTGGTGGAACCCACCCTGGATGCCGCCACCGGTGAAGTGCTGGATCCCGGCGTCACCATGCTGCTTGGCAGCTTCATCCTGAACGTGGTGAATTTCTTCCTGGTTGCCCTGTTCGTCTTCGTCTTCATCCGCACCATCTCCAAGCTGAAGCGTAAGAAGGAAGAGGAAGTTGTGGAAGAACCCGCCCCCGTGGAACCTCCCAAGCCCACCGCCGAAGACCTCCTGGCCGAAATCCGGGATCTTCTCAAAAAGGACAACTAATTTATGATCACCGACTTCAAAATTGATCGCCCGATCATCTCCTGTGTGATGAAAGGGTCGGATTTCGGGGTTCTGCCCGAAAATGCCGATAATACCTTGGCGCTCCAGGCGGCTTTCGATTACATGAAGGATCACCCCGGTGTCCACCTGAAGCTGGAAAAAGCGGTGTACCGTTTCTCCGAACCCCGGAAAATGGTGATGGATTCCATCACCGACGGCATTTTCGACGGAAATGGCGCCGAATTGCTCTTCTCCGCCAAGGGTCACTTCACCCTGGTTAACTGCAAGCGTTTCATGGTCCAGAATCTCTTCGTGGATTGGGACTGGGATGGCGCCTACCGCCTGGCCGACATGATCCGGGTGGTGGAAAAAGGGCCCTATCACACCAAATTCCAGCATTTCGAAGTGGATGAAGTACAGCAGATTCCCTGGCAGTCCATCAACCAGTACGATCCGGTGTCCCTGACCCCGGGTTGCGAGGACGGCAAGGAATACGAAATCAACTACCTGACCCCCGCCACCCGAAGCATCGAATACCCCGGCGGGAATTATTCCATTCTGCATCACGACGGCCTTCTGGAGGATGTGGAGATTGGCGAGGTCTACTGCCTGCGTTACGAAATGTACGGCACCAACGCCTTCGTCACCACCCAATCGGAGCACGTCACCTTCGAGGACGTGACCGTCTGGTCCACTCCGGGTATGGCCTTCATCGTCACCGGTGCCACCAAGTACTTCCACTTCAACCGTTGCGTGGTGGCAATCCGTCCGGGAACCAACCGCAACATGTCGGCCACCACCGACTCTATGCACATCGGCAACACTGGCGGCTTCGCCATTGTGGAAAACTGCGACTTCGGTTGGGCCGGGGATGACGGCATCAATATCCACGACAACGTGGGCTTGATCACCGAAAAGATCGACGACGTCACCTTCATCGTTCAAACCCGTTTGAGCTGTGTGGCGGGAGACGAAATCGGTATCCTGCGGGACGACGTGTATGACATTGAGTTCACCGCCTTCGTCAAGGAGCTGACCCCCATGGGAAGCGGTCTCCAGAAGATCGTATTTGACCGCCCCCTGCCCGAAGGGACCGGCGAAAACTGGATTACCTTCAACACCAAATTTTCCACCCGCAACTACATCTTCCGCAACAACTACTTCCACGAAAACCGCGCCCGCGGTCTTCTCCTGGGTGCCAGCTGCGGCCTTGTGGAAAACAACGTGATCTACAAAACCCAGGGGCCTGCCATCTGGACGGTGGTGGATATCGAACCCCGCTGGTCGGAGGGCACCGGTGTCCACGACCTGACAGTGCGAAACAACAAATTCATCGATTGTGACGTAAACCAGTGGGCCTCCTGCGTTTACATCCGCACCCTGATCCCCGCCGGGGACTCGGACGCGGCGGTATTCCGGGACATCACCTTTGAAAACAATCTGTTTGAAAACTGTTCCTCCTACGCCATGTCCATCCGCTCCGCCGGAAACGTGCGGCTGATCGGAAACACCTTCCGCCTGTCGGCTCCCCGCAAAACCGAAAACAAGGAACGGAACGCCGTGGAGATCGAAAAATCCCGGGATATTGAAATCCGGGATAACACGGTGGTCAAGACCCGCTATTACAAGGGTCCCCTGACCCGCAACCGCAACACCCATTTTAACAAAGGTCTTTTGAAATGCACCCTGGATCGGGAACCCCTCACCATCTACGCCGATGACGTGACCTCCTACCGGGTGTCGGGCACCAAGCTGGCCGAAGACCATTGAAAGGAAGAACTCCCTTGTCCCACGATTATCTGATCAAAGCATTATCCGCCGACGGCTTCGTCAATATTTGTGCCATCGACAGCACCAAAATGGTGGAGGAAGCCCGTCGAATCCATAACGCATCTCCCACGGCGGCGGCCGCTCTTGGGCGGTGTCTCACCGCCGCGGCTATGATGGGCAGTGATCTGAAGGGCGCCCGCTCCTCTGTCACCCTGCGCATCAAGGGCGGCGGCCCCATCGGCACCATCATCTGCTCCTGCGGCGAGGATGGTTGTCCCCGGGGTACCGTCACCGATTTCTCCGTAGATCCCCCCCGTAAGCCCTCCGGCAAGCTGGACGTGGGTGCCGCCGTTGGCACCGACGGCTATCTGGAGGTCATCCGGGACGTGGGCATGCGGGAACCTTACGCCGGCCGTGTCCCCCTGGTCAGCGGCGAAATTGCCGAGGACCTGACCAGCTATTATTTCCAGAGCGAACAGAGCCCCGGTGTCTGCGGGCTGGGTGTCCTGACCCAGAACGGCAAGGTCACCTGTGCCGGCGGCTACCTGATCCGGCTCCTGCCCGGTACCCCCGACGAAGTGATCGACGAACTGGAAAAGTGCGCCCCCCTCTTTGTCCCCGCCACCGAACTGCTTTCCGGCGGTGCGACCCCGGAGGACATCATTTCCATCCTGCTTCCCGGCTTTGACATGAAGATTCTGGAAGAAAGCCGCAAGCCGGTGGAATACCGTTGCACCTGCTCCCGGGATCGGGTCACCAAAGCCCTGGTGAGCCTGGGCAAGGCCGAGCTTTTGAAGTTTGCCAAGGAGTGCGAAGCGGAACCCGCCGAGATCAACTGCGAATTCTGCGACAAGCGCTACGTATTCCAGGCCCCGGAAATCCGGGAGTTGGCAGAAAACGCCTCCCGTCCCTGACGATTTACGCCGTACCCGCCAAACGGGTACGGCATTTTTTTCTTCGGTTTGAACCTTTCGGGATTTCCCATCGTCTATATAGGTGAAATCGATTTCGTCATTCCATTGAAAGGAGGTGATACTGTGACCCAGCTGGATGCTCTCATACAGGAAGTTCTTCCTGCCCTGGAGCGGTTTGTCAAATTCAAAATCCACCACAGACAGGACGCGGAGGATATCATCCAGGAGGTGTGCCTCACCGCCGCCAATCGGTTTGATACCCTGCGGGATCCCGCGGCCTTCAAGCCCTGGATCCTGCGGATTGCGGGAAACAAATGCACCGACTACTACCGCGCCCGGGCGAAACAGATGCAGATCTCCCTGGATGCCCTTTCCGAATCTGCCCTGGTGGCCGGACGCATGGGGCCCACGGTGCAAAACGTGGTTCGGGAGACCCTGGACGCCCTGGGGGACAGGGACAAACAAATCCTCTACCTGTGGTTTTTCAAAAACTATACCGGGGAAGAGATTGCAAAACACCTTTCCCTGCCCGTCGGTACCGTAAAAAGCCGACTCCATTATGCAAAAGAAAAGTTCCGGTTACAGTATCCCTACCCTCCCAATCAGAAAGGAAAGAACGATATGTCAAACCTTCCCCAAATTCTGCCTGCCTACACCATCACCCCCTCTACCCTTCCACCCTTCCCGGTTCGCTGGGAGGAACTGCAGGGATGGATGCTGGTCCCCCGTCTGGGGGAAGCCCTTTCCTGGGGCTTATATGATGCATCCTCCCGTTCCCGTACCGAGTATGCCGAAATGAAAGTCCTTGGCAAAGCTGAGGTCCACGGCATTGAAGGGGTGGAGATTTCTGCCATCCAGTACGATGCCGAAGATTATTACCGCACCGGCTCGGTGAATGAAATGGAGCGCCGTTTTGTGGCCCAGCTCACCGATACCCATTGCCGTTACCTGGCTGAAAGCCATGTGGAAAACGGTGTGCGAAAGCTTTATACCTTCTTAGACGGGGATGACTTTACCGAAAACTGGGGTTTTGGAGAGGACAACTGCGGAAATGAAGTCTATCTCTCCCAAAAGGGGTTGTTGCACCGTGACGGAAATACCGTTACCGGCAATACCCCGAAGGAAGTTGTGGATGTAGCAGGCCGTTATACCGTGACCATTGATGGCAAGTCCTACGATACCATCTGCGTCATGGATATTCAGTGTTTCAACGACGGCGTCGCCTCCGAGCAATACCTAGACCAAAACGGCCGTACCGTGCTGTGGCGCAGATTCAACAAAAATGACTGGGCCTTCCACCGCTACGGCAAGC
>JAFYNU010000283.1 GCA_017547975.1 Clostridia bacterium | reverse complement strand
TAATTCTCCGGCCGATCAGGCGGAAATTCTGCCCATGGACTACATCGTGGCTGTCAATGGGGAAGCCGTAGCGGATTTGGGTTACGAAGGTGCAGTCAATGCACTGGTCCGGGATGAAGGGGTTAAGGTCAACGTGACCATGTCCCGGAATGGTGAGACCACAGAAAAGACCTTGACCTGCGCAGAAGTGATCAAGCAATATATCTTCAGCGAACTGATGGAAGGCAACGTAGGATATATTCGCATTACCGAGTTTTCCTCCGGCGCCCAGGATGGATTCCTGGCGGCTGTGGAAAATCTGATTTCCAATGGTGCTGACAGCTTTGTATTCGACGTTCGTAACAACCCCGGCGGTGATCTGAACGTGCTGATCAATATTCTGGACCGGATTCTCCCCAATAAGGATCTTTTTATTGAAGAATACCAGAATGGACAGCGTTATACCTTCACCTCGGATGAAACCGGACTCAGCTACCCCATGGCGGTGCTTTGCAACCAGCATTCCTACAGTGCGGCGGAGTATTTTGCGGCAGTGCTTCAGGAATACGACATTGCCACCATCGTAGGGGAGGCCACCATCGGTAAGGGCTACGGTCAGTCCACCATCGAGCTTTCGGATGGTTCTGCCATGGTGCTGTCGGTGATCCGTTATTACACTCCGGAAGGCCGCAGTTTGAAGGAAGGCGGTGTGACCCCCGACCAGGAAATTGCGCTGGAAGAGGGACAGTTGGCCCTGGTAGGACGTATGGATCCCACAGAGGATGCTCAGCTTGCCGCGGCGGTTGCGGTGGTGCAATAAGTATCAAATTGGACCAAAATCTGCTTGACAGAGAACAATTCTTATTATATAATATTTGAATGGTCGTGTATATCAGGTTTGGTTGCCGGCCGATAGTATCAAGCTTAGGAAAGGCAGGATAGAAATATCATGGCAAAGCTTTATAAACTGACTCAGGATAAATACGTTGAACTTAGAGACGAACTGGAGTACTTAAAAACATATAGGGAAAAAGAAGTTGCCGAATTGATCAAGGAAGCCCGTTCCTTCGGTGACCTTTCGGAAAATGCTGAATACGACGAAGCGAAAAACGAACAGGGTAAGCTTTATGCCCGCATCAGCGAACTGGAAAGCATTCTTGCCAACTACGAAATCATTGACGAAACCAGCGACAGCGAAATCGTCCGCACCGGCAGCCGTGTGCGCGTTGTTGACAGAGAAGATGGGTTCGAGGATGAATATTATATCGTAGGCTCCACCGAAGCCGATCCCATGGATAACCGCATTTCGGACGAGTCTCCCTTCGGCAAAGCCGTCATGGGCAAAACCGTTGGCGACGTGTTCACCGTTGACGCCCCGGCCGGACAGCTGGTTTACGAGATTCTGGAAATCGGCATCTGATCCACAATGAATGAATGGAACGGGGTAAAGGTACTTTACCCCGTTTTTTGATAAGAGAAAGGAAATCAACATGGAAGAAATTAAGAGAGAAGAAATGACCAACGAAGAGCTTGGCGAAGTTCTGCGTGTGCGTCGTGAAAAGCTTGCAAGCCTGGTGGAAGCCGGACAGGACCCCTTCCGGGAAACCACCTTTGACCGTACCAACCAGTCGGTTGACATTCTCAACGACTACGAAGGTTACGAAGGAAAAACCGTCCGCCTGGCGGGCCGCCTGATCTCCAAGCGCATCATGGGCAAGGCCTCCTTCTCCGACGTGCAGGATCGTTACGGAAGCATCCAGATCTACGTGAAGAAGGATGAAGTGGGCGAAGAAGCCTTTGCCGCCTACAAAAAGCTGGATATCGGTGACATCATCGGTTTCGAAGGTTATGCTTTCAAGACCAAGACCGGTCAGATTTCCATCCATGTGACAAGCTACAAGCTGCTGTCCAAGTCGCTGCAGCCCCTGCCCGAAAAGTATCATGGTCTGCGGGATACCGACCTGCGTTACCGCCGCCGCTACGTGGACCTGATCGTGAATCCCGAAGTCCGCCGGGTATTCGAAACCCGTTCCAAGATCATCAACGAGATCCGTTCCTACCTGAATGAAAAGGACTTCATCGAAGTGGAGACCCCGGTTCTCAGCACCGTCTACGGTGGTGCCGCCGCCCGTCCCTTTGTTACCAAGCACAACACCCTGGATATTGAAATGTTCCTGCGGATCTCCCTGGAACTGAACCTGAAGCGCCTGATCGTTGGCGGTATGGAAAAGGTTTACGAAATCGGCCGTGTATTCCGCAATGAGGGTATGGATGCCCGCCACAATCCGGAATTCACCCTGATGGAACTCTACGAAGCCTACACCGACTACCACGGCATGATGCGCCTGACCGAGGATATCTATCATCGTGTTGCAAACCTGCTTGGTCTGGAAGGCGATCTGGATTTCCGCGGCAGAAAGATCGACATTCTCTCCCCCTTCCGCAAGGTCACCATGGCTGATGCCGTTAAGGAAGTGACCGGCGTGGATATGTATGCCTTCGATGACAGTGCTTCCGCCATTGCCGCCGCCAATTCGGTGGGCGTTTACCCCAAGAAGGAAGCAACATGGGGCGAAGTCCTGTTCCAGATCTTTGACGAAAAGGTAGAAAGCACCCTGATCCAGCCCACCTTCATCATTGACCATCCCATCGAAGTGTCCCCCCTGGCTAAGAAGAGTCCCCGGGATCCCCGCCTGACCGAACGCTTTGAGCTGTTCATCAACGGTTGGGAAATGGCCAATGCCTTCACCGAACTCAACGACCCCATCGACCAGAAGGAACGCTTCATGCGCCAGGTGGAACTGCGTGCCGCCGGCGACGAAGAAGCCAACATGATGGACGAAGATTTCGTATTTGCCCTGGAAAACGGTATGCCCCCCACCGGCGGTGTTGGTATCGGCATCGACCGCATGGTTATGCTCTTCACCGGTGCGGATACCATCCGCGACGTTCTGCTCTTCCCCACCATGAAGCCCCTGGATATGCCCAAGAAGGAAGAAGCCAAGGAAGAAGCTCCCGTTGCCGAAGAAGCCAAGCCTGAAGTCATCGACTTCTCCAAGGTGGAAATCGAGCCACTGTTCCAGGAGTTTGTGGACTTTGAAACCTTCTCCAAGTCGGACTTCCGTGCTGTGAAGGTTCTCAAGTGTGAAGCGGTGAAGAAGTCCAAGAAGCTTCTGCAGTTCACCCTGAACGACGGTACCGAAACCGAACGGACCATCCTCAGTGGTATCCATGCCTACTACGAACCCGAAGAGCTGGTTGGCAAGACCCTGATTGCCATTACCAACCTGCCTCCCAGACCCATGATGGGTGTGGAATCCAACGGCATGCTCCTCTCCGCCATTCATACCGAAGAAGGGGAAGAAAAGCTCCATCTTCTCATGGTGGACGATCACATCCCCGCTGGCGCCAAGCTTTATTAATGAAACCGAAGCACCCTGTCAAGCCGTGTCTTGACAGGGTGTATTTTCGTTTCGGTGCAGGGTGTGTCGCAGGACGTGGGAGGCGAAGATACATAAAACCGCCTTTCTGCATTTTACTCAACCCAGCGGTATTGTCACCCCTATGGTATAAAATGGAAGGGTGGGAGCGGCTTTATCCGCAAAACCGCTTGACGCGGCATGGGCTTTAATGGTATGATTGACCATATAGCACATGGGATCTTCCGGCTACGATCGATATGGTAAACTGAAAAAGGGAGAATGGCGAAAATGAAGAATATTTTGAATCAAAGGATGGCGTCGCTGTGGTTTGACGGCGAAATATTGGAATTGATCCCGGGAAAAATGAAGGAAGTCAATGGGAAATATACGTTAACCTGCAAGGGCGTGGAATTTTCCATACAGTATGAACCCTTTGAGGAAAAGGCGTTCTATTTCAGTCTTTCGATCCAAAATCATTCCGACGGAAATTCGCCCAGAATTGCCGAGGTCAATTCCTTTGATTGCTGTTTTGAAAGCCGGGAAAATCCGGTTCTGACCTCCCTGACCGGGGATTGCTGTCGGGATTACAGCGAAACACAGCAAAGCATTGGTTTGCCAAACGGCTATATCTACAGTGCCCAGCCCACAGGCGGCAGATCCTCCAACACCACGGCCTTCCCCTATTTCAATATCACCGATGACGAGCGATCCAGGGTGTTTGCAATCGGTTGGCCGGGTCAGTGGAAAACCACAATTCTTTCCAACAAGGACCATTACAGGGTCATGGTGGGAATCGGCAATTGCGATTTCTATCTCAAGCCCAACGAATCGGTTGTGTTTCCCTCTATGCTGGTATTGGAGGGGGAAAACCTGGTGGATTCCAGGAATGAATTCCGACAGCTGATCATCCGGCATTTCAGCCCGAAAAAACCGCCAGAAATACTAAGACCCATCTCGCTTTACGTGGGGGATTGCTTCCGGGATGAAATGAATACCGAGGAATTTATTTTGAATCAGATTCGGTCGGCCGAACCCTATCATTTTGACGTGGTATGGGCGGATGCCATCTGGTTCAAGGGCAAATGGGATAAGGGCGTGGGCAATTACGACTACAAGGATATATTACCCAACGGAATGAAGCGGATATCGGCGGAAGCCCATCGCCAAAACAAAAGATTCCTTCAATGGTTTGAAATCGAAAGAGCCTTCCCTGGCACCGACATGTATCAAAACCACCGGGATATGACCCTGTTTTGCATGACAAGGGGCGAATTCAATCTGGTGGATTTGGGGGATCCCAAGACCTGTGATTTTCTGATTGAGAGGCTGTCCGGGATGATCCGGGAACAGGGAATCGATGTGTTCCGTCAGGACGCCAATATCGATATGCTGATATATTGGGAAAGCAATGACGAAAAGGGAAGAGTGGGCATGAAGCAGCTCCAATATATTGCCGGGTTGTACCGCCTGTGGGATACGTTGCTGGAACGGTTCCCCGATCTGGTGATCGATATGTGTGCCAGCGGCGGCCGCCGTCTTGACTTTGAAACCATGCGCCGGGGGGTGTGCTACTGCTCCTCCGACTACCCCAATAATGGGCTTGATGGAGATAAGATCAAGTTTAATACCATACACATGTCCAACCTGAATCTGTACGTGCCCAATATTTCCAGCATATCCTCCAGTGATGCAAACGCCTATTTCTTCCGGGCGGGATACAATGGCGCCATATGTGTGCACCGTCCGGAACGATTTACCGATCATTACACCTCCCATAAGGCGAAGATGCTGATTGAAGAGGCAAAACGCTTGCGTCCTTACTATTATGGCGACTTCTACCAGCTGACGGAGGAGGAAGCAGACTTTTATGCGTATGAATTCAGCCTTGCGGATAGGGGATTTGCCATGTTCCTGCGTCATGAAAAGTCCGAAGATCCCTCGTTGACCGTTGGTTTGCGCGGGGTTGACGAGAATCGGAAGTATGAAGTGCGGGTGACCAACGAAGAACTGGAAACCACAAGGGAGATCATTTCCGGCAAGGCGCTCAAAGAAGGGTATAGGGTCACCTTGGGCGAAACAAAAACGAGTATGGTTCTGGAATACCGCCAGGTGAAGGACGAAACGGAGGAGTGAACGTGAAATCGAAGGAAATTATCAAAAGGATCATCCGTCACGATGCACCCCCGCGCCTGGGGTACGACTTTATGGATCAAAGCGATCTGATTGGGTTTGATTCGAGACGCTACGTGGATCTTCCGTTCGACCCATACAGCGATTGGGGAAGGTATCCCGAGCTTGAAAAACTGACCGGATTTTCCGGCGAGACCCGACGGGATATGTACGGCAATATTTACGGCAGATTTAATGGAAAAACCAAGGGAGAATGCATCCGGGGTGCCATTCAGGATTGGGAGGAGGATCGCTATCCCATTCCAAACTTTGATCCCACCTACCGGGAGGTTCTTTTGAAAAAGAATCTAGCGGACTCCGAAAAATACGTCATTGCATACGGTTCCTCTCTCTTTTCGGCTCTGCGGGATGCCCGATTGATCACGAATGCGCTGATGGATACCATCATTGAACCCGAAGCCGTGAAGGATTTTATCGAAAAGGTGGCCGACCACGAGGTTGCGGTGATTCGGAGCATTGCGGGGGGCGGTATTGACGGATGGTTTTTCTGGGATGACTGGGGGACCCAGGAGCGTACCCTGATTTCTCCGGAATCCTTCCGGGAACTGTTCAAAGATTCCTATCGAAAGGTAGCCGATGCGGCCCACGAGGTGGGCATGGACGTGTTCATGCATTCCTGCGGATACAACTATGCCTTCATGGAGGATCTGATCGACGCGGGAATCGACGTGTTCCAGTTTGACCAGCCCGACGTGTACCCCACCGAGGTATTGGTAAAGGAGTTTGCAGACCGGGCGGTATTCCATTCGCCGGTGGATATCCAAAAGGTACTCCCCACCGGGGATCGGGAGTTGATCGAAAGCAGGACGGAGGAAATGTGCCGCCTGTTCCGGGAATCCGGAGGAAGCTGGATCGCAAAGGATTATCCCGCCTACGGGGACATCGGCATTGATCCCGCCTGGGCCAGGTGGGCGGAAGATGTGATTTTGAAAAACAGCAAGCTATAAAAAGGAGCAAGGATAAGTCGCAAAAAGAGAGGTGTTGCGTCAATGGGAAGAACACAGGTACGTTGCCACGGGGATGAAACCAGATTTGAAGTGCTGGCCAATTTTGTGTACGAGCATTACGGCAAGTCGGTGAAATACATAGCAGACGTGGCAGGCGGCCAGGGGATGTTAGCGAAACTTTTGAACAAAAAATATAATTATGAGTGCGAAGTTATTGACCCCCGGGATGAAGGCGTAAAAGGGGTGGAGCGCAGGGTGTCGGAATATACGCCGGACATGGCTTCCTATTATGACCTGATCATTGGCCTGCACCCCGATGAGGCCACCCGGCCGGTGGTGGAAAGCGCCTTTGAACGGCCTATCATCGTGGTTCCCTGTTGCAACTTTTGGGATAAGAGTCGGAAATTGGGGTCAAAGGCCATTGCCGAAGACATTGCATTGTTTTATGAGAAGCATGGAATTGCCTACAAAATGGAAACCCTGCCCATGAAATACCCCAACGTGGTGGTTTATACCTTTGGAAAGAAATAAACCGAAGGAAGCGCTTTGAAAAGGAGAAAGAGCATGAGTCAACGTAATATAGCGATATGCCAATGGTGTGCCCCGGTGGAGGGGGCCGACGTGTGCCGCTTTGCCGCCGAAGCCGGGCTGAATGGGGTGGAGCTGGATATCGGGCCTCTGGATCGTGGGATGCCCATGACCGATCCCGCCATCCGGGGAAAATACCTTGCGGAAGCCGAAAAATACGGCATCCGCTTTCCCTCCCTGGCCCTGAACGTGTTTGGAGGGGATCACACCATGTTACGCCCCTGGAGCGATTCCCGGTCGGAGGTGACCCGGCACATTCTCAAAAGCGGCGTCATGACAGCCGCCGCCATGGGAATCCCCATTCTGCAGGTGCCAAGCTTTGGGGATAACGCCATGAAGAACCGGGAGGATATGGCCATCACCGCCGAGTATCTTCGTTACGCCGCCCGCATCGCCCAGAAATTCCGTGTTACCATCGGCACCGAAAATACCCTGAACGCCGCCGAAAACCGGATTCTTTTGGCTATGGTGGGGGAAAAGAATTGCAAGGTGTATTTTGATAACGAAAATATGGTCTTCTTCCGGAGGGAAGACCCGGTGGATATGATCCGTACCCTGGGAAATGCCATCTGCGAACTCCATCTGAAGGACGGCACCGAGGAAGCTCTTTCCTGCCGTCCCCTGGGGGATGGCAATGCCAGGGCGGCGGAGTGCGCCGAAGCCCTGAAGGAAATCGGCTACAAGGGTTGGCTGGTATTGGAAAACGACTACGCCGGGGAGGGTGCCACCGAAGCGGTAAAGCGTGACGTGGCCTTCCTGCGTGAAGCCGGGTTATAAGGAGCGGGATATGCAAGCCTATTTATTCGTACATTTTCGGGAAAAATCCACCCCCGACGGGGAACAGGTATATTTCGGTGTCAGCAAGGACGGCTTCCATTGGGAAGCCATCAACGATGGTACCCCGGTGCTGTGGGCATACCACGGGGACAAAGGGGTTCGGGATTTCACCATCGTCCGGTGTCAGGATAAGTTTCGTATCATCGCCACCGACCTGAGCCTGGCTTACGGTATGCGGGGCAAGTACCACCACAATTGGGAAGAAATTTCCAGAAACGGCAGTAAATGCCTTGCCATGTGGGAATCAGAGGATCTGGTAAACTGGTCGGAGCAAAGCCTGATTAAACTGGGGGACGAAAGCTTTGGCTGCCTGTGGGCGCCCGATGTCATCTTGGATAAGGAAAGCGGGGAATACATCCTCCACTGGTCCAGCAGCCATATCCGTAACGACTACGGTTTCAAGGGGATTTTCTACACCCGGACCCAGGATTTCAAGGAATTCACCAAACCGGAATTGCTTTATGAAAAGGAAGACAGCGGTGTCATCGACTCTGCCCTTTACGAAGAGGATGGCCGCTACTATATGTTTCTGAAAAGCGAAAAGGATCCCGCCAAGATCATCATGGTGGCATCCGATTCGGTCACCGGACCCTACAGCCGGGTGGAAGCTTTTGATGAAAGCATGAAGGATGTGGAGGCCGGTCTTTATGAAGCCGCCACCGCCGTGCGGCTGGAGGATGGACGCTGGTGCCTCTTCTTGGATTACTACGGCGTCCCCGGGGAGGGACAGGGCTACGTGCCCTTTGTGGCCGACAGCCTGGCAAGCGGAAGCTTCCGGCGGGCTGACGAGGAATTTTCCTTCCCCTACGGCTTCAAGCACGGAACCATTCTGCCCATTACCATGGAAGAATACGAACGCATCAAAGCCCACGATTTTGCTGACCACGGCTGGCAGTAAAGGAGGACACCAATGAAAAAGATCGCAAACGAAGTTACCGTTGATAGGGTACGGATTCAGGATCCTTTCTGGTCCGCCCTGCAGGAGAGGGTCATCCGGGAGGTGATTCCCTTCCAGGAAAGGGTTCTCAACGACCAGGTGGAAGGGGTTGCCAAAAGCCATGCCATCGAAAACTTCCGCATTGCCGCCGGGCTTGCGGAAGGGGAATTTTACGGCATGGTGTTCCAGGACAGTGACGTGGCAAAATGGCTGGAGGGGGTGGCCTACTCCCTGACGGTGAAGCCTGATCCCGACCTGGAAGCCCGGGCGGATGAAATCATCGAAATTATTGCCAAGGCTCAACAGGATGACGGTTATTTGAATACCTTCTTCACCATCAAGGAGCCGGAGCACCGCTGGCAGAATCTGCACGAATGCCACGAGCTCTATTGCGCCGGACACATGATGGAGGCGGCGGTGGCCTATTATTATGCCACCGGAAAAACCCGCTTGCTGGACGTGATGGAGCGCATGGCGAAGCACATCATCAGCCGGTTTGGGGAAGGCAAGGAACGGGGCATCCCCGGCCACCAGGAGGTGGAAATCGGCCTGATGAAGCTCTACCGGGCCACCGGCAAACCGGAATATAAGGAAATGGCCCGCTTCTTCCTGGAAGAACGGGGCAAGGATCCCGACTACTTCTATAAGGAAAAAATCAAGCGGGGCTGGTCCCATTGGGGCGCACATAACGAGGATCCCATGGACGTTTCCTACAACCAGGCCCACAAGCCCATTTATGACCAGACCCGGGCAGTGGGACACGCCGTCCGCGCCACCTATATGTATACCGCCATGGCGGATCTTGCGGCGGAGGATGGGGACGACAAGCTTTATTCTGCCTGCAAGACCCTGTGGGATAACGTCGTCAATCAGCAGATGTATATCACCGGCGGCATCGGCGCCACGGTGGAGGGGGAGGCCTTTTCGGAGGATTATCACCTTCCCAACGACACGGTTTATGCTGAGACCTGTGCGTCGATCGCTATGGTGTTCTTTGCCAAGCGCATGCTGGAGATCGAAGCAGACGGGCGGTATGCGGATATTCTCGAAAAGGAGCTTTACAACGGCACCATCAGCGGGATTCAACTGGATGGAAAACGGTATTTCTACGTGAATCCCCTGGAGGTCAACCCCGGCATTTCGGGGAAGGTGTATGGTCACAATCACGTCCTGCCCGAAAGACCGGGCTGGTATGCCTGCGCCTGCTGTCCTCCGAACCTGGTTCGTATGGTCACCGCCCTGGGTAACTACGCCTGGACCGAAAACGAAACAACCCTCTTCTCCCACCTGCTGGTGGGGCAAAGGGCGTCCCTTACCCACGCCGATATCACGGTGGAAAGCGAATACCCCTGGGAGGGGAAGGTGATCTATCGGGTAGAGCCCAAAACCGAAAGATTTACCCTTGCCATTCATCTGCCGGGTTACGTGAAGCCCCATCAGGCAGAATTGAAGGTAAATGGAGAAGCAGTGGAGGTGGCAGCTATCCTGCAAAAGGGGTATTTGTACCTGGATCGCTCCTGGAAAACGGGGGATGTGGTGGAACTTACCTTTGACCTTGCGGTACGGAAGGTATTTGCCAACGGCAAGGTCATGGAAAACGCCGGCAAGGTGGCCCTTCTCCGGGGACCCATGGTCTACGCGTTTGAAGGAGTGGACAATGGGGAGGATATCCAGACCCTGCGGATTCCCCGGGAGCTTTCCGCCAAAACGGAGCTTTGCACCGAGGGAAGACTTGCGGGCAACGTGATCCTGCACCTCACCGGGCGGCGGATGGTCACAGGTGGGGAGCTTTACAGCGAGTCCCGTCCCATCAAGCGCCTGGCCAACATGGTGGCAATCCCCTACTACGCCTGGGGCAACCGAGGCGAAACGCAAATGCGTGTCTGGATGCTGGAAGACGATCAGTAAAGGAAACAAAGCCTGTTGCTTGCGACAGGCTTTTTGTTATGGTATAATGAGGTGACTAAAAGGAAGGGGCAAGAAGGAGAAGATTATGAGCATTTCCGAAGCGATCAATGTTCTGGGCCGTTTTTGCGGGATGCGAGATGTTCCGGAATTGACCCAGTCTGTCCTGCAGGAGAAATACGGATTTCCAAAAGCCGACGTCATGGTGCTTTTTGGAGGAAGCATTCTTGCAGGGGGCGACCTGTTGGCAAAAGCCATGGCCGATGGGGTGGCAAAGACCTACATCATCGTCGGGGGCGAGGGGCACACCACCCAAACCCTGCGGGATGTGGTGAAGGCCGAATATCCGGAGATCGAAACCGAAGGTCTTTCAGAGGCGGAGGTGTATGCCCGTTACCTGAAAAGGGTATATGGTATGGTTCCCGATTATCTGGAAACCGCATCCACCAACTGTGGGAATAACATTACGAACCTTTTGACCCTGCTGAAGGAAAACGGTGTGGAATGGAAAAATGTCATTTTGTGCCAGGATGCCACCATGCAGCGCCGAATGGATGCAGGTATGCGTAAATATGCACCGGAGGGCACCAATATCATCAATTTTGCCACCTACAGAGCCACGGTAGAGGCTGACGGTTATACCAGCGAGATCCGGGGGATGTGGAACATCGATCGCTATGTGAACCTCCTGATGGGTGAAATTCCGCGGCTTCGGGATGACGAACATGGCTATGGTCCTAAGGGGAAGAATTTTATTGACCACGTGGATATTCCGGAGGAGGTTGAGGCTGCCTTCCGGGTGCTCCGGGAAGCCTATGGCGCGGAAATCCGGGAAGCCAACCCTCTGTATGCTTCGGAAAGGTAAGGGGAATATCATGGTCAAGGTTGTTTTGTTGGATATTGACGATACCCTGCTGGATTTCCAGGGGTATGTGAAGGAATCCCTTCGGGAAGGGTTCCGGGAATTCGGCCTGGGCGAATACCACGAGGGAGTCTACGCCACCTTCACCGGGATCAATACCACCCTGTGGCATGAAATTGAGGAAGGAAAGCTGACCATTGCCGACCTGCGCCGGGTGCGATGGAACCGTATCTTCGGGGAATTGGGCATTTCCTACGATGGGGCTGCCTTCGAGGATTATTTCCGGGGACGGCTCTTCCACAGCGCCATCCGGGTAGAGGGAGCCGTGGAGCTTCTGGAACACCTCCATGGGCGTTATATCCTGGCGGTTGCCAGCAACGGACCCTACGCCCAACAGGTGAACCGCCTGAAAAACGGCGGTATGCTGGACTATTTCGCAGGAATTTTCGTATCGGAGAAAATCGGTGTGTCCAAGCCCGCCCCGGCCTTTTTTGATGCCTGCATGGCGGGACTGAACGAGGGCAGAGCCGAACCTATCCTGCCCGGGGAGGTCCTGATGGTAGGAGATTCGATTTCCTCCGACATGACCGGTGCCATGGGGTACGGCATGAAGACCTGTTATTTCAATCGCTTCGGCAAAGCCCTGCCGGCGGGGATGACGGTGGATTACGAGATCATCCGTCTTGTGGAACTACGGGATTTCATATGAGGAATGATCAGCAAAAAAGGAAGAGACCTCGGTCTCTTCCTTTTTTGGAAAAATTTCAAAAAACCTGAGACCAAACAGCTTGTGGAAGCGACTTATAAAGTAAGATGCTTTTTGCCGGGAGGAGAGTGTATGCGAAAAAATATTCCATGGGTGTTGATGATGTGCTTGCTTCTTTCACTGTTTACGGGATGCAGTAAGGAGGAACCACGGATTGCGGTAGAGTTTGAGGACGAGACCGAAACAACACAGGCCGAAAGTGAAAGCGAGGAAGGAATCCTGCCCTTGACCGGAGATTTTCGGGTGGGTGCCATCAAGGGGCAGGTGGTTTCTGCCTCCTTCCGGGACTATGAGCAGGTGAGCGGTGTGACGGTGGAGGTCCGGGAGTACGAAAGCCCGGAGGCTCTGTTGGATGGAGCAAGAAAGGGAGAATTTGACCTTCTGCACAGCTATTACGCGGAGTTTGTCATGATGCTTGGAACGGAGGAAATGCTTCTTGACATGGAGGGTATTTTGAAGGAATACCTGGAAAACGAGGAAGAATACTACACCAATATCCTGGAAGCCGGACGGATCAATGGGGAACTTCTTATGGCGATTCCTTGTTTTAACCTGGCGGGTATTCGGGTGCCAAAGCTGGTTTACGAAAGCTATGGCGGACGGTTGGAAAGTTGGAACGATCTGCAAAAGCTATACGACAGTTTACCGCCGGTTGCTCGGAGCCTGAAAGGGAGCGGCGGGGTAGAATTCTTTCTGCTACCTCTTCTGGATGCAAATACTATGACCGAGGAGGGGCTTCAAACCCTGACCAACGAACGGATAAATGAGGTCGTGTCTTTTTGGCAAAATACTTCGGATGACTGGGAAGAAGCGGAAACATACCTGAAAAACGGAACCGGGGAATGGGAAGATAGCAATTCTCTCTTCTATATGTATGATCAGGATTTCCATCGGTTCGATGCGCTTGCAACTGCAAACCGGGTCACCCTGGATATCTTTAGGGATCAGATGAATACAGATCCCGGAGAGGAAGCCATCGTGGTGCCTTATCCCGGGCATAACGGCCTTTCCATCCAGGGCATGTGCTACAGCCTTGTGAAAAACGGAATCGGTTATCCACAGGCGGCGGCATACCTCCAATGGCTTTACTCGGAGGAGGGACAGAACGCCTATCGGGGGACTACCTACGGGACGCCGGGTAGCTATAATATGGGCTTTTGGACCCGGAAGGATGCGGCTGAGTATTATCTTGGATGGATAGGAAGCGATGGTGAGGTGTCCTGGGAGATGGCCATTGAAAAAGGGGAACCGATTCTATCGGCGGCTGACTGTATTCATGTGGATGGAAACTCTATTTTGGGATTGAACGTGGGTTTGGCTATTATGGCAAGACTTTACGGAACCAACCAAATTGATGAGACTATCGAAGCTTATGGCAGGGATAACGTGATTCCCTTTACTCTTCAATGTTACGAAGCGGGTATTCTCAACAACCCGGAACCGCAAACTGTAGAATCCTTTGATGATTGGGGAGACTTTTTGCAAAAGGTTCTGCGACTCTACTATCAGAATATGGGGCACGTGCCCCAATAAATGGGAGGATAAACATGAAAAAGATGAAAAACACAGCCTTGTTGTTGGTGTTATTTCTGTTACTGAATCTGTTTGCCGGATGCAGTGGGGAAGAAGAGGCTGGCAAGGACGTCCTGTCCCTGCCCCAGGCTGACCAGGGGACAAGCTATACCTCCCGCCTGGTTTACCGGAGCCAGGAGCCTCTCATTGGATTGGAGAAAACCGGGACGGAAGTCTGGCTCCATGGGGATGGGCAGAAAGCCCTTCTGGGGCAAGGCTATGAACCCGGAACATTTGAAGTAAGCGAAACCGGGCCTGACTCCAAGTCGGTGGTGGTTGGGGAAAACGCCTGGAGCATCACCGAAACGGGAGAGGTACAACATAATGGCAAACCGGTTACTCTGCCGGATGATGCATACTATACCCCTATGGGCTTCTGGAAGCTGGATGGGGCGGACTATCTTGCCGCCCTTCGCCGGGTGTACGATTCGGTGGAGATTGAAGTGGTCCTTGAAAACGACCTGCTTCTCTACCCCCTGGGGGAAACGATAGGGAGCCCGGTTTGGGTGGAGGGGATTCTGCCTGTAGGCAGCTTCACCTGCCACCGGGAGGGATGGAATTATTACGTGCAGGATGGCAACCTGCTTAAAACCGATGGAAAAGCCTCGGAGGACATCGGAAATCTTGCAGGTTACGGTATTCGGTCTGCGGAAATCCGGGATCTTTTGCCGTTGGGAAAGGATCTTCTGGTGCTCACCGGGGATATGCTGATCCTGCTTGCGGGGAGTGAGGAAACCGAAGCGGTCTCAAAGCCCGAAGCAGGCACCGGTACGGTGGTGGTGGGTGCCTTTGGAGCCGACCACATTTTTGAAAACATGATCACCCAGTATAACCTTTCCTCGAAAAACAAAATCGAAGTGAAGTATTTTGATAGCCAAACCTCCCTGAATCTTGCGGTGCTTTCGGGGGAGGTGGACATGGTGGTGAGCTTCGCCGGGGATTCCCTGGTTCACATGGCCAAGCAGGGCTACCTGGTTCCGGTGGAGGACCTGATCGGGGATCTGCTGAATTCGGGCGTTTTCTTCGAGGGGGTATTGAATGCCCTGCGGTTTGACGGCAAGGTCACCCTCATCTGCCCCATGTTTGAAAGCGGGGGCATGATTTTGCCCAAACCGGTTATGGACCGGGTTGGTGAAATCGAAACCGTAACGGAACTCATTGACGTTTTGGAGGGGCTGAACAGCAAAAATTTCTATAAGCAATATACCAGGGAAATCGCCATGAACAATTTCATTTTCAATGGCATGAGTGCCTGGGTGGACCTGGAAAATGGAACCTGTAATTTTGAAGAGGATAGCTTTGTGGATCTTTTGAAGCTGCTGCAGAACTATGCCAAAGATCAGGACGAGGTGTTTGCCAACAACGCACCTGACAAGGCCATATTTGTCCCCTTCCGTCAGATCACCATGTTTTCGCTGATTCAGGATGTAAATCATATTTTCTACAACGATGGCAAAAGTGAAACAACCACCTATAAATACGGAACCGAAGGGGTTCTGTTTCCGTCACCTACCCAGCCCGGGGAAGGGTATCCCATCAACCCCCGAAATCTCTTTGGGGTGCTGGCAAGCAGTGACGTGAAGGGGAGTATTACCGATTTTCTGGAATGGATGCTTTCGAAGGAGGTGCAGGCGGAATACAACGACCGTGCACCCT
>JAFYNU010000282.1 GCA_017547975.1 Clostridia bacterium | reverse complement strand
GTTTTTTGCAATGATATCCGTTCCTTGCGGAACGGGTGATATATCTTCGATATGATATCGCACTTCGTGCGATGATATATGCCTACGGCATATAAAGGAACGGATATTATATCATACTTGCAAAGCAAGTATATCATACGGCTTGCCGTATATCATATCGCGTCAGCGATATATCATTGAAAAAGGCAACATTATATGATACAATAAAAGCGAATAAGCTATCAGGGAGGGATCCAGATGGCAGAATGATTCGACCGTGACGTGAAGACAATCGGCAAGCATGTAAAATACACAAAACACCACACCCCTGTTTCAAGCCGAAACAGGGGTGTTTTTTCGTTAAAAGAGGTCGTTCCCTTTTTGGGAGCTGATCACACACAGGGCGATCAGCATGCCGATCTGGCTTGCCGCCGTCACAAATGCGGACAGGAATACGTAAAAGAACAAAAGCGAGGATAGCGCAAATACTGCCACGGGTTCTCCTTTAGAAATTCAACGCGTTGGGGATCCGCTCGGCAGGGGGATCGTTTTTCAGAAGGAGGGTATAGACGTTTTCTTCTTCCCCGTATTTCAGGGTCAGGGTGAAGGTCTGGGTGGGAAGGTCGGGCAGGACGAAATTCACCGTATTCCCCAGGCGCTTGCCCAGGGCGGGCACTTCGCCGCTTTCCCAGGTGGTGAGGGGGGTGGTGACCCCATCCACCGTGACCGATGCTTCCACCCTGCGGGATACCGCTTCGGTGGTGTCATTCACCAGCCAGAGTTCGGCCCGCATGACGTCACCGGGATGGTAAACAAAATGCTCGATCCGGGCGCAGGGCAGGACGGGGCGCAGGGCCGACTGCACCGCATAGTAGGCAGGCTTTTTCACGTCGGGGTAGGCAATCAGGTTGTTGCCGGCGGCGGTGATCCAGGGTTCGTTGTAGTCCCAGTTGATGGCCATGGAGCAGGGTCCCTTCTGGCGGCGGGCTTCCTCAAAAATGCAACGGTAGCCTTCGCATTCCAGCATGTTGGTAATTTCGATGCAGTCTTCCATACGTTCCTGCTTGCCAAAGAGGGCTTCCACCACGTCCAGGCTCATCCAGCTGTCGGGACGCCAGGCACGGATGCCGTGGTGGAGCTCCCAGGGTTCGGCGTTTTTGGGATCGTGGATGACCTCGTCGGTGAAGATCTTTTTGAGCTGATCCATGGAGGCAATGGCGGGCACACCAAATTCCGAGTAGGCGGTACGGGATTCGTTCCGGTACATTTCAAACACCGAAATATCCCGTTCCACGTCGTAAAATTCATAATAGCCGTGACCCATGCCCTGGATGGGAGAGGTCATCATGAAGGGGACTTCAAAATCCTCCTCGTAGCAAAGCTTGTTGAGCAGCCGCAGGGCGTGGGATTGGTCGGTCATACCCGACCAGTTGTTGAAGAGCTCGTTGCCCCCGCACCAGATCACGTGGCAGGGGTGACGGCGCACCCGGCGCAAAATGGCCCGGGCTTCCGGTTCCAAAACCGCCAGGTATTCCGGGGTCCCCTTGTAGTTGTTGCAGGCCAGGGGGAATTCCTGCCACACCATGATACCGTACTTGTCACAGGCTTCAAAGAAGGGTTCCTTGTCGATGACGGCGCCGCCCCAACAGCGGAAGATATTCATGTGGGCTTCCTTGGCGAAGCGCACCTGTTTTTCGTAAAGTTCGGGGGCAATGGTTCCGGTGAAAACCTCCGGATTGACCCAGTTACTGCCCTTTGCGAAAATGTTTCTGCCATTGAGCTCAATGGTGACAGGGGCGTCACTGCGTCCCTTGGGGAAAAGCACCGGCTCCACCCAGGCGTTTTCGTTCATGACGAAGCGCACCTTCCGGAAACCGATGGTGCCGGTGACCTCGTTTTCGATGCCTTTGACCGAGTAGCTGTAAAGATAGGGCTCACCCTGGCCGTTGCACCACCACAGGCGGATATCCGAAAGGGTGAATTCCTTCTTTTCGCCCTGGTAAACCACCTTTCCTTCGGCATCCCGAAGGGTGATTTCGCAGGCTTCGCCACAGTCGATATCGAACTTCACCTGGGCCTTTGTCAGATCATCCGACAGGGTATAGCGGGCTTCCGCATCCCGGATAAAGCCCTTGCCCCTGGTTTCGATATAGGTTTCTTCCCAAAGGCCGGAAACAAGGACCCTGGGATGCCAGTCCCAGCCGTATTCGTCGGCGGGCTTGCAGGATTGGTCGGCCATCTGGCGGCCCGGCTCGGCGCCGGGGCGCTTGGGATGGGGATAGATCAGAATGGAAAGCTCCCGGCTTTCTGCCAGCTCGTCGGTGATATCCAGCTCCACCTTGGTGTACATACCCACGTGGTGGCAAAGGGTCTTGCCGCCCAGGCGCACGTCGTATTCATATTCAATGCCATGGGTCACGAAGAAGACCCGCTCCCCTTCCTTGGGAGCGGCTTCCACCTCTGTTTGGTAAAGCCAGAAATCGTCCTCGATGGCCAGATAATCCTTGGCGTTGGTCATCCAGGAAAGGTCGCCCCAGCCCATGGCGGCGGCGTAGTCCTTTTGCACGTTGCCCGGCACGGCGGCGGGGAAGGTGGATTCCACCACACCCTTCACCAGACGGGAAGCGGTCCATTTTTGTTCAAATCTCATAGGGTACCTCCTACGTTATGCTTTCCGCACCAAAATGGCGGTTTGATTTTGAATGGTTTCCATCCATCCCTTCACCTCTTCATCCGGGGGGAAGGACAGGTCTCCCAGGGCGTACTCCCGGCCCAGGGCCTCCGATTTGCCCTTGCCCAGGGGGTGGTAGGGCTCCACGTGGATTTCCTTGGCACCAATCTCGTTGGCGGTTCTGGCGATACCCGCAAGGTGCTCGGGACGGTCGTTGTAGCCCGGAATGATGGGACAGCGCAGGATAATATTTGCTCCCAGCTTGGCCAAAAGATGCAGATTTTCCAGGATTTTGATATTATCCACCCCGGTATACTCCTTGTGGAGAGCCGGGTCGGTCTCTTTATAGTCGTACAGGAACAGGTCGGTGTACTCCGCCACCCGGCGGATGACCTCCTCGGAGGCAAAGCCGCAGGTTTCCATGGCGGTGTGGAGTCCCTTCTCCTTGGCGGCCTTCAAAAGAGCGGTGGTGAAGGCGGGCTGGGCCAGGGGCTCACCCCCGGAAACCGTCATACCGCCGCCGGAGTTCTTGTAAAAGATTTCGTCCTTCATGACTTCCTTCAGGACTTCCTCCACCGTCTGATCCTTGCCCGCAAGCTCCAGGGCGCCGGGGTAGCACTCTTCGGCACATTTGCCACAGCCGGTGCAGTCGGTGCGGTCGTAGGCGTGGCCGGTTTCGTCGATTTTGTGACCCCCCTGGGGGCAATTCACCGCACACCGACCGCACCCCACACACTTGGCGGGGGTGAAGAGGATCTCCTTTTGCACCCGGTTGCTTTCCGGATTG